>CAZFYZ010000008.1:33332-53279 GCA_964523735.1 uncultured bacterium
ATTGAATGAGTGTCTAAGGGGATCGATGATGATCCTCTCACGCAATAGGGGCGGTGACACCGCCATGGGCTCGACAAAGGCGTTCGGGAGGGCGATCTCGAGCGCCCGGAACTTACTCACTGTGAATACGTAGATCAAAAGGCAGGGCCTTCGCGGCCTCTGCCTTTTTTGCTTTGCATCATCTGTAGTGCTGGCAAGGATGACAGGGAGGTGCGGTATGGATTACTGCTTCGGTGATGAGATCGAGGTCGTGATCGATCGTGACGGGTTGGGCACGGATGAGGGAATCGGGCATCTGCCCGATGAGACGATGGTTGTGATATTCGGGGCAGGGGGCAAGGTGGGAGAGGCAGTGCACGCCACAATTGTGGGAGTCGAAAGATCACTGCTCGGCCCATCGGTACTAGCAAACGCGCGAATGTAGCCGGATAACTCTGAGGCCATGCAAGCATGCGACGACGGCTCACATGACCCCAGCGTGGTTGTGACTACTGTCTGTCCGGCCTAAGGTGTGGCGAAGACCGCGCGAAGCTCCTTTTCCATATCGGCTTTGATCATCGCGATCACGCTGTCGCCTTCACGCAGTTTGGTGTCGGCGTGCGGCATCAGCGCGTGACCGTCGCGGATCACGGAGATCACCAGGGTGTTGGGAGGAAGATCAAGCTCGCCGATCCGCTGGCCAAGCACCGGTGATTCGGCGGTGATGTCCGCCTCCACCACTTCGATCTCACCCTTCTTGAGAGCAGCGAGCGGGATGACCTGGCCGGTCTCGATCTGCTGCTCGATCAGGTTAAATATGACCCTGGTGCTGCTGACAGCCTGGTCGATGCCCAGTTCCAGGAATAGCTCTTCGTTTTTCGGGTCGTTCACTCGCGCAATGGTTCTCGGTACTCCGAACTGGCCCTTCGCCATCTGGCAGATAACGAGATTGTCCTCATCGTCCCCTGTGACCGCGACAACGACGTTCGCCCGGGCCATACCGGCTTCTTTCATGGAGCGGATCTCGCAGCCGTCTGCGTGCACCACAACTTCACCCAGTTCCTCGGCAATGCGTTCGGCTGTCTTACGGTCCTTCTCCATCATCAGGACTTCGTGACCTTCCTGCAGGAGTGCCTTGGCCAGGTAGTAGCCGACTCTGCCCGCGCCGACGACGATGACATACATGGGATTAGCTCTACTCATTGCCGTCCTCCTCGGTTGTCGCCGGCATGCCCAGCCGTGCGTACTCCTCGATACCGCTGAATGGCTGTCCGAGGACCTTGTCGCGGATCAACCCCGCGCCAACGCAGGTGGTGCAGATGGTGTCGATTCCGAGACCGGCGTAGGCCGATGCCCGTATCGGGTCATATATACGCGCAATGACCTTAGGTACCCTGAATCTGATCTTGGCAAGCTGAACCGACATGATATTGCGGTTGTCGCCATTGGTGACTGCTATAAACGCGTCCGCGTGGTCAAGATCGGCCTTACGCAGAATATCCTCATCGATGCCGTTCCCTGTGACCTTCTTGCCCTGGAAATCGGCTCCCAGGCGGCGGTACGAGTCCGGATTCTGATCGATGATTGTTACATCGTGCCCCTCAGCGGCCATGGTGGTCGCGATCGTGGATCCAACCCTACCACAGCCCAGTATAACGACTTTCACTTGTCTAGCCTCCACAGCGTCGTGCTGCACATCTACCCAGGAGGAGGACAAACCAATGCCAGTCTCCCAGGCACAAGAGCTAAGTTTACTCCGGCAGATATGGCATGTCAATAGACGCACACGGGGCGTGCGCGCAAAGTCCGGTAATCCGCACAGTCTGCCAGACTTACTGGGAATGGCACAACTAACAGGACAGCAATCCGCATTCCACGGACGGGGGGACACAAGAATATGTCAGCAAGGCGCCTTTCGGTGTGCGCCGCATTCGCGCTTGTGTGTGTAAGCATTGCGAGCTCGGGTTGGGGCGCATACGTGAGGGACTTCACCAAACCCAATGACTTCAACTGCGGTAGTCTTCAGCGTGTAATCTGTTCCACTGATCTCGGCGGTCTGGCACTGCCGGAGGTGACTGCCTGTGTGCCATTCCTCTGGGTTCCGAGCCCAAGCCACAACGTCGTCTCCAAGATCGACGCTCGTACTGGCCAGGAACTCGCTCGCTACCGGATGGGCAAGCCTGAGGATCAGTGGCAGCCCTGCGGTATGGCGACCGACTTCGCCGGCAACGCTTGGGTAGCCTGCACGAATCCAGGTCGCATGGGCAGACTAATACGCATTCGCGCGTCCAGCGAGGCCGGGTTCACCGGCCCGGAGGTCACCCAGACAAGCAAGGATATCGACAAGGACGGTCGGATCTCAGGTACGGAGGTCCTTGATTGGGGGACAGACGGATGCGTGGGCCCGGTCGTTGAACTCGGTATGGGCTCAGCGCCATCGTGCGTTGTTCTCGACGACGCCGGCAGGCTTTGGGTCGCATTGGCGGGTGAATCAGCACTTGTCCAGATAGACGTTGTTTCTGCCAAGGCAGTCGGCCGTATAGCCCTGCCCTGCAAGCCGTCAATGATGGCCTCAGATGGAGCAAGCTCGATCTGGGTGGTCAGCCAGGAAGACCGATCGATGTGCCGCGTCAACACGAGCACGCGCAGGGTTACTGGCTCCTGCACCCTCGGCGAGTGCTATCCCTCGGGCATTTGCATCGATTACTATGGCAAGATATGGATTAGCGATGAGTACGGCGGGCTGACCGGTTACCAGACCAAGTCAGGTGTGTGGAGCAAGCACTTGGCCGAAGACGGTGCAGGCTACGCAGGCATCGCAGTCGACCACAACGGCGACATCTGGGCTTCGTGTCCTCAAAAGCGTGAGATCGCGCACGTCTCAGGCCAGGATGGCAGGATCATTGTGACGCTACCCGCCAGTGATTCGGTAGGTCCTGTGTCGGTGGATGGTGATGGTCTAGTCTGGGTACTGAGCCGCGACAGCAACTCCGCAGTTCGGATCGATCCCCGCGAGAACAAGTTCATGGCAGCGGCATTGACGTGCTCGCAGCCTTCCAGCAGCACGCCCTTTACTGGCGCGATCATGGGCAAAGGTATCTGCGGCGAAGGCTGGTGGAAGGTCGTTCTCGACAGCGGTGTGGCTGGCTCGGAATGGCAGCGCATCGACTGGGAGGCAAGCAGCAACGGCGGAAACGTGCGTCTGGATGTGAGAACAGCCGAGTCACCGGATGCGCTCGAATCCGTCCCACTTCAGAGGCTGGATCGTGAGAAGGTTCTGCCCATCCTGCCCGGGCGTTATCTTGAGATCAGGACCGTCCTACTGAGCAACTATCGCACTAGCCCGGTGTTGACGGAACTGCACGTGGAGGCAGCCGACCCCCAGACCGACGATCCATCATCGAGTGATACAACTGCCAAGGCGCCAACGCAATCCGATCCAAGTTCTACGGAGAAACAGGCAGAGGAGACTCCCGTAAGGGTAGCTGAGGCCGGGAGGGGTTAGACCGCCCGCCGCGCCTGTGGGAGGATTCAGAGGAGGGGCCGTCTAAATATCCACCTGAGGTGGTGAGTTCTTGAGCAACGCGGAACAGGCCTCCGAGAAGCACCCGCTGGCCGCGGGCGACCTGATTGCGGCGCTGGTTGTCGTCGCTCTGGGTGCCTCGACGTTCGAGCTGGTGCTGAGGCTGCAGCTCTTCGGCGGCAACTTGTATGCTGGCGCATCTGCGTTCGTGTTTCCTGTGCCTGTCGCGTGTGGACTGGCGTGCGGGCTCATCGCTCCACGCCGATCCGTGATATGGGGAGCGCTGTGGGCGTGCATCCTTGCGGGCATCGTCTTTGCCATTCTCTCCTCAAGCATCAACGGGCTGCTCCCGGCCAGGTCGCCGTGGCGTCTTCCGGTGGGGCTAGTAGGCATAGCTATTGCTGTGCTGAGCGCGGTCGGGGGGAAGCGCGGCGTCGATAGGGGCCAGGTGCGCAAGGTTACGCTGGTCTTCTTCCTACTGTGTTGTCTGACCCTTGCAGCTGGCTACCTGGTAGCTCGCAGCGAGTTGAGGGTCTACAGGAGCCGGGTGCTGCCGCGTATCATAGTGGAGCTCGACGCCACCTATATGGATGTACCACGCGGGTCTGCGTGGGAATGTCGGGCTCGGCGCGATCTGGGCTGCTATCAGCTGGAGTCTGCAATAGATGATCAGAGGATTGTGGTCTTTGCTGACCGGGAAGCGCCGTTGATCCTGGGCGTTGATTTCCTGCGCAAGGGACCGCCGCCAGCGCAGTGGGATTGCGCATCGACTCAGGCATATCTGAGCGAACTTGGATTCAGAGCCCCCATCGTGAAAAGTGTCCTGCAGCGACGCGGAGAGCGGGGGGCCTGGTTCGGCGGTATCGACTTTACCCGCATCGTCCTCACCCAGAACGGAACGGTTACCCTCAAACCGTATCCCCCATTTGAGTCACGCAGCGTCGGGTCCTATCGGCATTAGGGAACCGTGCGGGCTTGTTACCCGTATGGCTTAGCGTGATGAGAAGAAGAGTGTCTAAACCTCGCTCGCGCCGTCTTCGGCGTGTCTTCATAGTGCTGCTCCTTGTGTGTGCTGTGGCGTTTGTGTTGCTGCACTACAATCAGGACGTGGAGCTTACGGCGTATGACGTGGGCGTCCCCGGCCTTCCGCCTGAGCTTGATGGCTTGCGGGTGGTCCAACTGAGCGATATACACCGGAGCATTATGGTGCCGGATAGTCTCATAGAGCAGGCCGTAGGTAAGGCCAACTCCACTCACGCCGATATCGCTCTGTTGACCGGTGACCTAGTCAGCAGAGGACGGCATAACGCGGAGCCGTGTGCGAAGATGCTCTCGAAGTTGGACACCCGATTGGGGATCTACGCAGTATTAGGCAACCACGATCAGTGGACCAATGCCAAAGCGGTGACTACTGCGCTGAGCAGCCGTGGAATTGAGGTCTTGCGCAACAAGCACTGCGAGCCAGCCAAAGGACTCTATCTCGTGGGAACCGACTTTGTGGGGGTCAGTGGGCTCAAGCCAGGTCATCCATACGTGCGCAAGGCATTCAAGCGCGTCCCTGAGGATGTCTGCTATTTGATGGTTAGCCATACGCCTCGTGCAGTGATCTGCTTCAAAGGGAAGCGAGGCTTATTGATTACCGGCCATACTCACGGCGGGCAGGTGCAGATCCCTCATATCAGACGGAACAGACTGCCCGGTCTCATGGGATGGAAGTACATTCAGGGATGGTATCGCGAGGGGGACATCCTGATGTATGTGAACCGAGGGGTGGGGATGGTCAACCCAGCCGTTCGTTTCAGGTGTCCTCCAGAGGTGACGCTCTACGTTCTGCACCCGGAAGGCGGGCCCAAGGCGACCTGGAGCCGCCGGTCGCGTTGACACAGGGGCCTGGTTCTGGTACATTGATGGGGTTGTGTGGGGTCCCTGGGGCCCAGGAATTCGTACGTACGGACTCGGGAGGGGTTCATGTCAAATGTGGTAGTTGTCGGTCTGTTGTGGGGCGACGAGGCCAAGGGCAAAATCGTTGATTACCTTGGTCAGGGGGCCGACTATGTAGTGCGATACAACGGCGGAAACAACGCTGGACATACGGTGGTTGTGGGCGATGAGGTCTACAAGTTCCACCTGGTGCCGGTAGGCATCCTGAACGAGCAGGCGACCCCTGTGATTGCCGATGGCGTCGTCCTGGACCCCGCGGTGTTCCTTGGAGAACTGGAGAACCTCGAGAAGCGCGGCATCTCCACGAGCAAGATCAAGCTCAGCAGTAATGCCCAGGTTATCATGCCCTACCACAGGCTTTTGGACAGCCTCGAGGAGCAGTTCAAGGGTTCCAACAAGATAGGCACTACCGGCAGAGGTATCGGCCCCTGCTACGCCGACAAGATGTCCCGCACCGGCATTCGAGTTGCCGATCTGATCGATCCCGCCCGCTTCCGCCAGCGCCTGTCTGATGCGCTGAAGTGCAAGAACGCGCTGATCACCAAGGTCTACGGCGGCGAGGCGGTCGATGAGGCGGCGATCTACGCCGAGTACTCCGCTTACGGGAAGAAGCTCGCCCCGTTCGTATGCGACACGACCGCGATACTCGCAGAAGCATCAAACGAGTGCGCCAACATAGTCTTCGAGGGCGCGCACGCGTCTCTACTCGATATCGATCACGGCACTTATCCCTTTGTGACCAGCTCTCACTGTGTGGCCGGCGGCGCCTGCATCGGAACGGGTGTTGGCCCGACGGCGATCGACCGCGTGATAGGCGTCTGTAAATCCTACGCGACAAGGGTGGGGGCGGGGCCGTTCCCGACTGAACTCGACGACGCGACTGGTGAGAAAATCCGCGAACGCGGACATGAATACGGCACTACCACAGGCCGCCCGCGCAGGTGTGGGTGGTTCGACGCTGTCGCGATCAAGTACACCGCGAGGATCAACGGGCTTTCGGCAATCGCGCTGACGCTGCTGGATGTCTTGTCCACCTTCGACACGGTAAAGATCTGCACCGGCTACGTGATCGACGGCAAGGAGACGCGTGACTTCCCGACCGACGTTGATCTCCTCGCCAAAGTGCAGCCCATCTTTGAGGAAATGCCTGGCTGGCAGGACGACATCACCCAGGTCACGTGTTTCAACGACCTCCCCATCGCGGCTCGCAACTACGTCGCCCGAATCGCCGACCTTGTCGAGACTCCCGTCTGCATGCTGGGCGTCGGTCCCAGGCGCGACCAGTCTATCATCATCGATCCGGAGATGATGGAGGCGTGAGGCCGAGAGTGGAGAGTGGAAAGTGGAAAGTGGAGAGCCCGGAGCCTGCGCGGTTTCCGGGCTCTTTGTTTGAGCGGCCGAACTTCCGCCGCTGTGCTGGTGTCTATTAGGTGAGATCGACTGAGTTGGAGGTGCGAGATGAAGAGACAGCAGATAGCGGGAAGCACGGTTGTGAATGTGGTTGTGATCCTTGTTGTTCTGGTCGTTGTGGCGGCGGTTCTGTTTCCGCTGTTCGCCAGGCATCGACATATCACTGTCGCGTCTCCTTGCCAGTCTAACCTCAAGCAGATCGGCTCTGCCATCAAGATGTACCTAGTGGACTGGCAGGACCATTACCCGACGAATAGGCCTTACGTGGCCGGGCGCAAGCTTGGCCCGATCGCTGAGTCGGTTAGGGTGACGCTGCAGGACACTGGCGAGGAGCCCCGCTATGACAATAGGCTTCTGTACGGCGCCGACTGGGTTGACGGGCTCTATCCTTACTACGACCACCATCCCATCCCCCCGCCCGCGCGGTTCCCAAGCGCCTTGCGTTGCCCTGTCGCCTCCCTTCGGCGTCATTCGCGGAGTATGAAGGCAGCCGCAGCCACATACGCCCTGAACCGGAACCTCGTGGAGAAGCCAGAACGGATCGTCAGGCATCCCGCCAATCTTCTGCTTGTCCGCGAGATGGACCGGCTTGTGTATGCTGAACTGCGGCCGATGAACGACTCGACCTGGACGTCGCGCCACCCTCCGATCTCGCCATTCCTCACAGACTTCGATCGTTGGATTGGCAAGACAGACCCGAACCTGCACGCGAAGGGCTCGAATATGCTTCTTGCCGACGGCCACGTGAAGTACTATGAGATCAGCTACTATCCATCCCAGAAGGACATCACCAAAGCCAAGTGCTGGAACCCGGAGACCAAGCAGTGGTTCAACTTCTATTGGGCGAAGCCAAAGACTCATGAGCAGCGGACGAAGAACATGAGCATCGCCATCACCCCCTGAGCCGGAACAAACGAGCCGGTTCGTCTGTCATGCAAGCAGACTGTGTCGAAAGGAGGTGATAGCAGATGAACCAGTCATACAAAACGCACGGCAACTCCGGCGGTCAGGTAGTCAACGTAATCATCATCCTCTTCGTGATCGCCGTCGTTGCCGCAGTAATGTACCCGGTCCTCACGCCGCGGCGCGAGGGGACTCCAGTCTCGCCTTGCCAGCGCAACCTCAAGGAATGCGCCATCGCCCTGAATACCTACTGGATGGACTACGGCAACACGTTGCCTTCCTCGGCCATCGTGAACCACTCCAAGGAGTGGAACGCGAGGGACTTCCATCGGTTCGCGAGGGGTACGTGCGCGCGGCCCTCGCCGGTCAGACCGCGAAGCTGGGCCCAAGTCCTCTACAACTACATGAAGAACAAGGATATTGAGTGCTACAAGGATCATGAGCTCGGCAAGCGGCCCCGCGGTCCGTCTTCCTACTACTGGAAGGCCGCCATCGACAAAGCCTGGTACGGTGTTGGATGCTCCAGGCCGTGCCGCAAGGAGGACGACTTCGGCTACATGGCCGATCAGGTCGTGTTGTACGAACGCGCCGGGTACCATGAAGGGTACGAGGCAGACCGCCGCCAGACAGACCCCCGTGGGCTCCGTGATGGTCTGATGATCAACATGGCGTTCTTGGACACCCACGTACGATGCGGCTATCTGGTCAACAGCAGCAAGAAGCTCGTCACCGACCCCGCAGCACCCGGAGAGCCGAGGTACTTCAACTACGACAACGAAGCGCCAGAGGGCGAGGCGGAGCTGCCGCCAGGGATTCAGGCGACGTATGTTGACCCGAACCGGTATTCGGACAAGCTGCCGTAGACCCAGACAAGAACAAGAGGAGCAGCGGCGCCTACACACTGCCGCTGCTCCATCTCATAAGCCGGTGCCTCCGGCTGGATAGGGTGCATTATGAAGCTTTGGGATAGGGGCTCGGGGCGAAGAATAGTGCTGTTCCTCTATGGTCTGGTCGTGTTTCTGCTGGCATCGATCTTCTGGCCAGTGTCCACCCCACCAGAGGTTGCGCGAAAGAGCAACTGCCAGGCGAACCTCAAGGAGTGTGCCGTCGCTCTGCAGGCTTACTGCAGTGACTATGATGGCCATCTTCCGTCGTCCGCGATTGTCAGACATGCCGGGCATTGGAGTGAAAGCGACTTCAGGGAATTTGCAACCATTAGTGGCGCACGGCCTGCAAAGGGTAGGCCGATCACGTGGTCACAAGTGCTCTACAACAGCATGAGGAACAAGGACATTGTCTTCTGTCCGTCAGACGTGTCCGACACGAATGATCCTCAGGGTCGTCTATCCTATTACTGGAGAGCTGCACTCGACAAGGCGTGGTACGGCTTGGAGTGCAAGCATCCTCGTCGAAAGACGAGCGATTTTTCCTATCCCGCGAGCCAGATCGTCTTCTACGAGCGGGCAGCGTATCACGAGCGAGAACCCCGGGGTCTTGTGGATCATCGAAAGATCAATGTTGTGCTCCTGGATGCGCACGTCAGGAATGTTAGCCTCGTGAATTGCGGCACGCGCTTCGTCACCGACCCCGCAGCCTCCGGCGAGCCGAGGTACTTCAACTACGATAACAAAGCGCCGGAGGGCAAGGCGGAACTGCCGGCAGGGGTTCGGGCGACGTACGTAGACCCGAACCGCTATTCGGACAAGCTGCCGTAGCTTGCCTGAGTCAGTACAAGAACAAGGCCTCCTGGAAGCAGTTCCGGGAGGCCTTGAGCTTGAGGGTATAGAGAGATTCGGGCGACAGATGAGTCCTGCGCATACGGGGCAGAGACGTCTCCCACGGCAACTAAGCTCTATTGGTGCAGTCGTGAAGTTCCTGCAAAGCAAGCGGACATATCTGCCCGCAGATTTCACAGACGAAGTGGGTGGCGGTGCGGCCATCGGCGTCCTTAGCGAGGCGCGCAAGCCCGGGTGAAATGCGCTTGAGCGACTCGAAGTCGGATTCACCGATGTAGTAGCAGGTATCATCGCAGATCGGGAGCGCTTTCAAGCTATCCCCTCGAAAAGGGCGGTGGTCATGTAGCGCTCGCCGGCGTCCGGAAGTATGACGACGATGGTCTTGCCCTCGAATTCATCGTCCCGCGCGATCCGGTCAGCCACCGCCATAGCTGCCCCACAGGAGATTCCTGAGAGTATGCCTTCTTCCCTCGCCAATCTGCGGGCGTACTCGATGGATTCCTCGCTGGTGACCGTCTCGACCCGATCAACGAGAGACAGGTCTAGCACCTCCGGCACAAATCCCGCTCCGATGCCCTGAATCTTGTGGGGGTTGGGCTTGATCTCCTGGTCATTGATGGTCTGGGTGATCACGGGCGATTCGGCAGGCTCAACTGCGATCGAAATGATCGGCTTGGACTGCCGGCACTTGATGTAGCGGGAGACCCCCGTAATAGTTCCGCCAGTTCCCACGCCCGAGATCAGCACATCGACCTCGCCCTCCGTGTCCTCCCATATCTCTGGTCCTGTCGTCTCTTCGTGAATGGCGGGGTTGGCGGGGTTCTCGAACTGCATCGGCATGAAGAACCGCTCCGGGTCAGACTCAGCCAACTCTCGAGCCTTTTCGATCGCTCCCTTCATTCCCTTGGGGCCCTCGGTAAGCACTAGCTTCGCACCCAGCATCGCCAGTACCTTGCGTCGCTCGATGCTCATTGTCTCAGGCATTGTGAGGGTGACCGGGTAGCCCTTGGCCGCGCCGACGAACGCCAGCGCGATACCGGTGTTGCCGGAAGTCGGCTCGATGATCTCCTTGCCGTGGTGCAGCTTGCCATTGAGCTCAGCATCCCACACCATAGACGCGCCTATCCTGCACTTGACTGAGTAGGCGGGGTTGCGCCCCTCGATCTTGGCCAGGACCATCGCCTTAGCGCCCTGAGTTATCTTATTGATCCGCACAAGCGGCGTGCGACCGATGCTGAAAGCGTTATCCTCGAACCAGCTTGCCATATGACCTCCCAGCCCAACCACGGATGAGTTATGTTGGATTCTTACCCCGTGGCCCCGACAGCGGAAACCCAGGAGCAAAGATGGTGTATCTAGATAGTTAGTGATCCACCTCGTCTTCCCTTCGTCCGCTGAGTGCCGGCACTAGACGAGACTGCCACAATCTGCTACCATACTGAGTGTCAGGACACTGAAATGGGAGGCATACGCGCCAGATGGCAAACAGGCCGCTTGCGGGACAGATATCCGTTTGGATACAAGAGAGAGTGCGGGAGGCGAATGCCAAGGGATTGGTGTTTGGAATGAGTGGAGGGATCGATTCATCGGTGGTCGCCGCTCTCGCTAAGATGGCGTGTGGGGACAACGTCCTGGGTATGATAATGCCTTGCCACTCAAGCCCACACTCGGCCGCCGACGCGCTGACCGTTGCGAAGAAGCTGGGGATGAAGACTCATGTTGCCGATCTTACCGCCGCCTATGACGCGCTTGTGCTGAAGATACCGCATTCGGAGGGGATAGAGCTCACGAACGTGCGTCCGCGGTTGCGAATGGCCGCGCTATACTGTGCCGCGCAGTCGATGAACTATCTGGTCATAGGAACCAGCAATCGAACGGAGACCATGATCGGCTACTTCACCAAGTGGGGAGATAGTGCCTGCGACATTCAGCCTCTGGCGGGGCTCTACAAGTATCAGGTCTACGAGCTTGCGCGCGAACTGGACATACCCGAGGAAGTGATCGCCAAGCCTCCGACCGCGGACCTCTGGGAAGGCCAAACCGACGAGAATGAGATCGGAATGACCTATGCGGAGTTGGACAAGATTCTCAAGGCAATCGACACAGGGGAACTTGCTGGTGCGGACCCAGAATCAGTCGCCAAGGTCCGTCGTATGATAGCGGCCTCCGAGCACAAGCGCTGCCCGATCCCGGCGTTTGGGCCCTAGAGCTCGAGGTTTCCAAACCGGCCCTCGGTGGGGTTCAGCGCCTCACGGATGCGCTCGTAGGCTTCGTTGATGGAGTTGAGCAGGTGTCCTGCGCGCCTTTCCTCGTCAGAGCCCGCTGGGTAACGCTTGGGATCGGCCCTGGTAGCTAGTTTGCGCCAGGCGTCTTCCACTGCAGCCAACTCAGCACCCACGGGAACGCCTAGGAGCTTGTAGTCCGCCGCCAGTCGCTGCACATCCGGGCTTGTGCGTGGACGGAGTAGGGCGCCGTCCAGCGCTTCGCGAGTGCCCTCCTGCAGTGCCCGAACCTCCTCCAGCGCCTTCCTGCGGGCGGAGGTCTCCCGAAGCTCCTTTTCGGCTTCCGTGGCGTGGTCGATCGCCTGCTCAGCCGAGGCCAGGTAGCTCCTTATGACTATGCCTAACTTCCGAAGTAGACCCACTGTTCCTCACGCGTTCGTTCCGCCCACGGACAATGCCTCTTCGATGCTCTTCTCCACCACGTCCGCTGCCGTCACAACGTGGCCCAATTCCGTCTTGAGTTCCTGGTTAGCGGCGACCCAGTCTGCTATGTCGCTGGATTTGATTCTCACCAGGCGAGCTCTTAGTGCCTCGAATGCAACCTGAATGCTGTCGAGCTGCTCAAGGACTCGTTGGGAAGCCTTATGAATGGCCTGGTAGTCCTCGATCTCCTGG
This sequence comes from uncultured bacterium, assembly GCA_964523735.1. Classification (GTDB taxonomy): domain Bacteria; phylum Armatimonadota; class UBA5829; order UBA5829; family UBA5829; genus CAZFYZ01. The sequence continues at coordinate 45,722 of CAZFYZ010000008.1, forward strand.
CGCTTGGAACTGAGCGATGCCTCTATTTCCGAGCGCCGCGCCTCATCGCTCTCCGACTCCAGCTTGGACTCAAGACTAGCGATGCGGTTCTCGATGGCGGAGGGTTCGGTCCTGTTGAGATATCGCAGCAGTTCTCGACGCTTCTGCGCCATAGCGAGACCGCGTTCGATGAGGGCGGCAGTCTGCTCAACTGTGTCCGCCAGTCCCACTGCGACCTCATCGACCGGCGAGTTGGCGACATCTTCCTCGATCTCGCTCTGGAGCTTGATGATCGCCTTCAGCCGAATTCGGCTGTCGACATCCAGTTCTTCCACTCTGAACGTTCGGGCAAGAAGATCTGCCTCACGCTGCCGGCCGCTGGCCTCCTGTATGGCAGTGCGGACAAACTCGTCATCCTGCAGCTTAACAACAGCATAGGCTAAGGCGAGCACAAGCGCTATCACGAACGGAATTCCGCTTGATGTGGCGAGAGACCAGATACCGCCCGCGACGATGACCGCGAGCGACAGAGGCTGCCTCAATGCCCGTCTAACGACAGCAAATAGTTTGCGCCTGATCGATCCGCGCATCTACTCCTGCTTAGGCTCTTCCTCAGCCGGCGCCGGGGCTTCCTCCGTAGAGGCGGGTGGTGCGGCCTCCGTTGTGGCGGGAGCCTCGGCAGCCGGAGCTGTTCCCAGCTTGGACTCAAGCTCAGCCAGTTCGCGCTCGACATCGCTCATAGCGGCAGGCTGACCGACCTGAACCGTCTCCTGCACCGCAGGAGCGCCCGTGCCCATGCGAGCCTCGAGTTCCTGGAGGGCCTTTTCGGCCTCAACGTCTACAGTGTCGTCCCGAAGGTCGGCGATCTTGGCCTGGATGCTTGCCTGCGCAAGTTCGGCGCGCGCGGAGGCTTCAGACTGAGCCGTTCTGATCTTCTCGCTTGCTCGCTCCCAGGCTGATGACTCGTCCTCGAACGTGAGGCCGTTCAGGGCCTTGTCGATCTCGATCTGTATCTGTGCCTGTTTCCACTGCGCTCGCTTGGCCAGTGCCTCGGCCGTGCGCTGGCGGACTTGCTCCTCTTGCCTGCGAATGGCAACCTTGATCGCCTCGGACGCCTGCACCGCTTGGTCGTAGCTAACGCGCGTCTGGTTCATGGTCTCCGCGAAGGTCAGCTTCTCGCGTATAACGCGCACGGCGAGTTCACGGTCACCCTTCTTCACAGCCATCTCTGCCTGTGCCTCGAGGGTGGCAACGCGCTTCTCCTGCTCATCGAGCATCGCCTTGAGGTTGTTCTTCTGAGTGATCGCGGTTACAGCGCGCTGCCGATTTGCGGCCGCGTTCTCACGCAGTTCCCGCTGAGCCTGCTGCAGCAGGATCTCAGGGTTCTCCAACTCGTCAAGCTTCCCGAGAATAAGCGCCTTCAGATAGCGCCAGATTCTACCAAACATACTCCGCCTCCTTGTCGCGCTCTGCGCAGGCCTTCAGGGCCGCGCTCGCCCGACATATGTAGGTTGGGGCACAAGAGATCATTCCCGTTTGAGTGTTCGGGAAAGCGCCACGATTTCCTGCCTGGCGAGGGTAGAGTTGATGAAAAGGTGCGGGATCAGCGGGGGCGCATCTTCCCCAGCATATTCTGCATCTCGTCGGCGCAGCGGTGGAGTTCGCGGGCGGCATCAGCGAGACGAAAGTAGTTGTCCCTCTTCTGCATATCTACGGCGGACTCTTCTATGGCGCCGAGGGCTGACGCTATCCTGTCCCTGATTGACCTGAGTTCTGATTCCGTAAGCCTCATGCGCTGTCTCTAATCCTCCGGTGCTCCGCCGCCTGGGTCCATTGTTGCGAGGCGCATTCTGCGCGCCCCCCAGTATCTGTGCATCTCATCGGCAAGCAGCCCAAACGACACGCCGCCTTTGCCGTGGGAGTGGATGAACCGCTTGCCATCCACAACCATACCTACGTGGTTGACTGAGTCGCAATCGGGGTCCACGCCCTGTCCGAAGAAGACCAGATCGCCCGTCTGCACATCGTCTTTCTCTACAGGGACGCCCCGTTCATCGCCCGCCTGCAAATATGAGTTCCGGGGTAGCGTGACGCCGTGGACCCGGTGTATCAGTTGCATGAATCCTGAGCAGTCTATGCCGAACGGCGTGGTGCCGCCCCAGAGATAGGGGGTGCCTATCAGCCGCATCGCCGTCTCAACAAGCTTGCGAGGCTCCGGAAGCCATATTGTCTGGGCGGCATCCTTGTCAACGAGCTTCGCTTGGTGAGTCCTGATGAAACCCGGCCGCCCTTCAGGCATACGCAGCTCAACCCATTCAGCGCGCACGGCAGTGATCTCGAGTTCCACGGAGAGAGTCGCGCGCGTGATGATGGTGGCGCCGTCTCTGGGCTGCTCCAGCACGTCAACAAACAGCTCGCGGATGACTGCCACTGGCCCGACGGTCGCGTACGGCTCCGAGCCGTCATCAAGCACGCGGACGGCGTGGGATGGAATCCATCCTCGGTAGCGGTCCCACATCTGTACGAAGAGCCAATCGCCCTGGCCACCCTCGATCGCCACGGTCTGGCCGATAGTGGCTTGCGTGGCGCGCGGAGTGTCGGCGTCGGGATCCTTTCTCAGCGACACGACGTTCTTCGTGACCACGCCGAGACGGCCATTGGCCGGCTTAGCGGTTGGCATACCACTTCTCCGCGAACTTGCTGTGTGCAGCGCCGTCCTTGATCGGACGCCACCAATCCTCGTGATCCGCGTACCACTGGATCGTCTCGCGCATGCCGGTCTCGAAGTCGTGAACCCGCGGCCAACCCATCGCCAAGAGCTTGGCGGAGTCGAGCGCGTAACGTCGATCGTGACCGGGGCGGTCCTCGACGTGCTTGATCAGTGACTCGTCCTTGCCCGTGACTTCGAGGATCAGGTTGATGATCTCGATGTTTGGCCGTTGGTTGTTGCCGCCGATGTTGTAGACTTCGCCCGGCGCGCCCCTGTCCATAGCCGTCTCGACTCCAGAACAATGATCCAGCACGTGCAGCCAGTCGCGAATCTGCATTCCGTCGCCGTAGACCGGCAGGGGCTTGTCATCGATGGCGTTGCTGACAAAGAGCGGCACCAGCTTCTCCGGCTGCTGATAGGGGCCGTAGGTATTCGACCCACGCGTAACGATTACCGGCACGCCATAGGTGCGCCAGTAGGCCCGCGCGAGCAGTTCCCCGCCAGTCTTTGTGGCGGAGTATGGGCTGTTGGGCGAGACTGGGTCCGACTCTTTGGAGAAGCCTGTCTCAACGTCGCCATAGACCTCGTCTGTCGATATCTGAATGAACAGCTCGACAGGAGTCTTACGGCAGGCTTCCATGAGCGTGTAGACACCCAGCACGTCGGTCGTTATGAATGCTTCGGGGTCGTGAATCGAGCGATCCACGTGGCTCTCCGCAGCGAAGTTGATCACCACATCGGCCTCTTCGACCGGCTTCGCCACGTCAGCGGCGTTCCTGATATCGCCCTTGACGAACGCGAACCGCGGATCATCCCAGACGTCTTCAAGGTTCTCCGTGTGCCCGGCGTAGGTCAGCGCATCAAGCACGGTCACGCGCACATCCTCGCGTTTGCCGAGGATGTATCGCACAAAGTTGCTTCCTATAAACCCGGCCCCGCCGGTTACGAGTAGATGCTTCATTGCCTGCTTTCTGTCTACGTGATCTTGATGTCCCAGTCGTAAGGAATTGTCTCGCTGTCCCAAGACTCCCGATACTCGTCGGGCTGCTTCGGGTTGTATGTCTCCGATGGGAAGTTGATCAGAAGCGACGGCTCGAGGCCACAGGTCTTGTAGCCGTGCATCGTGCCCACGGGAATCTTGAGCATGATCGGGTTGTTGTCGCCCATGAAGAACTCGTTGACCTCGCCGTACGTGGGCGAGCCCTCGCGGCAGTCGTAGACGACCGTCTTGATCATTCCCTTCATGCACACCCAGATATCGTCCTGGATCTTATGATAGTGCCACGCGCGGATGATGCCCGGATAGTTCATCGAGACATACGTTTGCGCGAACTTGCCGAACATCTCGTCGTCGGTGCGCAGCATCTCCATAAGATACCCACGCTCGTCCGCGTGTCGCTTCAGTTGCTTTATCTCTATGCCTTGGATCATGACGCATCCCTTCTGATCTCTGTTTGCGCTCGCGACATCTGGCAACTACCAGCCACTAGACGACGCCTACGGCGCTGTTGTCGCCAAGCATCATCCTGTAGGCCTTCGGTTTTCTGCCGTCTTTCTGGATAGTCACGTTCCTGCCGAGGAGGCTGTCCTCCATCCGGCTGCCTATGTTCAAGATTTGGCAGTCTTCTAATACAATGCTATGCTCGATTTCGCTTGAGATCAGCGAAACTCGGTGGTTGATCGATGTGTATGGCCCTACAAATGCGTTCTCGATGACGCAGTCCTCGCCAATAGCGGCCGGGCCTCGTATGCAACTGTGTATAATCTTACAGCCTTTTCCTATACTCACTCGTCCGGCGATCTCAGATCCGCCATCGACCTCGCCCAGTATGTCAGTCTCGATCCCATCCAGTATCAGCCGATTGGCCTCCAGCATCGCCTCCAGGCTGCCAGTGTCCTTCCACCAACCACTTACGAGGTGACTCTCTACTGTATAGCCGTGGTCGATCAAGTACTGTATCGCGTCCGTGATCTCCAGTTCGCCGCGAGCCGAGGGCTGGATCGCATTGACTGCCTCGAATATGTTCTTGTCGAACATGTAGACGCCCACAAGCGCCAGATCGGACGGCGGATGCTTGGGCTTCTCAACAAGCCTGACCGCCCGTCCTCCCTCCAGCACGGCTACGCCGAACTCCTGAGGATTGGGCACCTTAGCAAGCAGAATCTGGCTATTGGCCTTCGAACGGCCGTATTCCTCGACCAGTGATGCTATGCCATCCTTGATCAGATTATCCCCCAGGAACATAACGAACTGGTCGTCCTGCAGGAACGGCTCCGCGATCTTCACTGCGTGCGCAAGCCCCAGCGGGGCGTCCTGCTGTATGTAAGTGGCCTTGACCCCGAATCGCTCTCCCGTGCCCACAGCCGCTTCGATCTCTTCGTGAGTATCGCCGACGATAATGCCGATGTCAGTGATACCCGCGTCTCTGATCGCCTCGATCGCGTAGAAGAGGATGGGCTTGTTAGCAACCGGCACGAGCTGTTTCGCGCCGGTGTGGGTAATAGGTCTGAGCCTGGTTCCTTTGCCGCCGCTCAGGATAAGCGCCTTCATCCGGACCTCCGTGTGCTGCCTGGGCTGTGTGGATTATACGTGTCTCTACGGGGACTGTCAACGCGACCGTTCCCTTGCTTATGATCGGCGTGGGGCACGCAGATATGGAGTATAATGGGGCCATCGAGTGAGGAGGTTGCCATATTGGGAGTTGAAAAGCCGATCATAGCAGTGACCACGGGGGATCCGGCGGGGATCGGTCCTGAGGTAGTGCTGGGGGCGCTTGCGAGCGGTGACGTTTATGAGCGCTGCCTGCCAGTTGTGGTCGGCAACGCCGGGATACTCGGTCGATGCGCCTCCTCGGCTGGCCTGCCTGTGCCCGATCTCAACGTGATCGACCACCCATCAGATGCAGCAGGTGGTCCCGCCATCGACCTCGTTCACGTCGAGACGCCGGGGATACAAGGCATCGAGCCAGGGAGGATCACCGCGGAGGCAGGCCTCGCGGCGACTGCATACATCAAGCGCGCGTGCGAGTTAGCGCTGGCAGGCGAGATCGACAGCATCTGCACGGCCCCCATCAACAAGGAGTCGCTGCGCCTTGCTGGAGTGGAGCACATCGGCCACACGGAGATGTTGTCCAGCTACCTGAACTCGCCCGACCCTCTCACACTCTTCATCACGGGGCCGATGCGCATCTTCTTCCTGTCGCGTCATCTGTCTCTGCGACAGGCGGTAGACTACGTGACGGAGGATCGGGTCTACACGTTCATCAAGCTGGTTCACCAGGCAATGACCCGCCTCGGCTTCGCTAATCCCCGCATCGGCCTAGCCGCGCTGAACCCCCACGCCAGCGACGGCGGGCAGTTCGGTGATGAGGAACAGCGCCACTTGGTCCCTGCCTCCCAGCGCGCAAGGGAGGAACGGATCAATGTCAGTGGCCCGATCGGGGCCGACTCCGTCTTCAACATGGCACTCGAGGGGCGCTTTGACTGCGTGATCTCGCTCTATCACGACCAGGGGCACATCGCAGCCAAGACTCGCGACTTCCACGGAACTGTCACTGCGACGCTGAACCTCCCCGTCCTCAGGACGTCCGTTGACCACGGCACGGCGCTGGACATCGCCTGGCAGGGAAAGGCCAACCCTGTGAGCATGAAAGCGGCGATACTCGCGGCCGCAGACCTACTGACCGCCAGCAGCCAACGGGAATAGAGTGTGCTCTGCACCGGCACTGATCACCGACGGCTCGCGGAGTGATCATTGGGCGGAATCTCGAAAGTAGAATAAGCCGGCCCAGGAATCCAGGCCCGGGCCGGCTTATTGATCAGTTTCGCTCCACCGGCATGTCTCAGTTGGCGACTGCCTTGACTCTCTGGCAAAGGAATGGAGCGTTGATGGCGGGCTGGAAGGCCCCAGGCGGATAGAAGTACGGTGCCACGGGATACAGCGCCCCGCGCTGGAACTGCGCAAGCAGGAACGGCACATTTGTGAACAGGACCTCTGGTGAGATGAGGCTCAGGTCCCTGTTGAGCAAGATGAACGTGTCGACTGGGCTGTAGTCGAAGTTCCTGTTGCGACCGCTGCAGTCGGTCGGGCAGGCATCCAGAAGCGGGTACTGGTTGGCCAGCACTTTCAGCAGCGGCTCGGGATTCGGCGGGTCGAACTGCTGCAGCCAGTTAATCACGAAGAAGTTTGACCGGTCGGAAATCGGGACACTCGCCAGGACCGGAGCAAAGTTCGCGCCAGTGATGGAGGCGAGGAACTCATCGGACACGTCCGGGATGATCACCTGCTCTATCGATATCTGATGGGTAACCTCATCCTGGCAATAGACGTTCCAGTAGGGCACGTACAGAACCCTGTACTGGTAGTTCAGGTAGACTCCCTGCGGTATGCGATACACGAACGGAGGCTCGCATGCGCTTGTCGGTTTGATCCAGGGATTACTGATCTGGCCGACTGCGAAGATCGGACAATCGACAACTGTGGCCGGGGCAAACGGATCCGGCGGTGTTCCCGGCGCCACGCTCGAATAGATTGCCTGGACGCCTGGCGTGGGCAGTCCCGGCGCCGAACCCTCTGCTGCTGCCGTGTTTGTGATGATCCAGCGAGGTACCCCTGGCAGCCACGTGATGTAGATGACCTCCCAAAGCCCAGTGTATGGTGCTACCGTCATTGGGGATGTGGAGAAAACTACGCCGTTGTTGTTGTAGTTGGTGACGATATACAGCGGCTGGGCGCCGGCTCCAAGAGCGCTTGTGAGCTTTGGAGCGAGTGTCATCTGCGTGGACTGACAGACGCCATTCGTGTTGATTCTATCGTTGAGTCCGTTCTCAGCTATCGCCTGCAGTTGCCCCAGGCCGGCGACGCGTATG
>CAZFYZ010000008.1:53289-56598 GCA_964523735.1 uncultured bacterium
ACCACGCCTGAACGCCGAGCACCCAGCCTCTCAGCAGTTGAATGCCGACATACCCGTCGCCGACGACATTGTTGAAGCCGACGGACTTACCTGGGTAGATGTTGGTCCCTGTGGATCTGCCTGGGAATATCGCGTGAGATGCCCCTGCGAGCAGGAAGCACAGGAGTAGTGATAGTGTTATCAAGGTCACGTAACGCTTCATGATTACCCTCCGGAGTTCGTACTGACGTGAGTCAGAAAGCGGTCCCGCTAGCCCGCATCGCGCGCTGCCCGCGAAACGCATGGTAGGGGACGGACAATCCACGATGAGTGGACGACGCTCGCCAGGGGATAGTGTGTGAGTGCAATGCCTCAGGCCCCTGTGATCCCAAATCACCCCTTCCTCGCCCAATCTGTTGGCCCGGCATTGGTATCTATGCGTTACCACGGCGGAAGTTACCCACGATGGTAGGATGCCAAACAGTTGGCAGCAGTGTGCAGTCCTGGCGCCAGACGAATCAGCACGAGGGCTCGGCGGCTTGTGCGGGCCCTCGTTGTGCGTTCGACAGGCAAGCTATGGGGCGGCTGCGCACCTGCGGTCAGAGAGGCTGCACGCAGAGCACCGGGGCGTTTACTCTCGGGCCAGGTGTGTGCGGAGGATACAAGCAGGGCGGCACTGACACAAGGCCGCCTGCCATGATCTGCTGCACGACGAACTCCCAGTTGTTGAAGAGAACCTCCGGAGAGATCAGCGGCAGATTCCTATTCAGCAGCACAAACGCGTCTACGGGGCTGTAGTTGCGGTTCGTGTTGCGCCAGTCACAGGATGTCGGGCAAGCATCGAGGAGCGGGTACTGGTTCGCCAGCACTTTCAGCGGCGTGCCAGGCGGGACGATCTGGTTCCAGTTGGTCACGTACATAGTGGAGCTCATCCCGAGAGGAGAGGGCTGCGGTGGCAGCCACGAGGCTATCCCCAGGTTTGGAGCAAAGTTGGCCTTTAGCAGCCGGGCCAGTGATATCTCCGACGCGTCCGGGATGATCACCCTCAGGACACTGATCGCCCTTGTGATACCGTTGCGGCAGTAGACATACCAGAACGGGATCGTCAGCCTCTTGGTGTAGGTATTGATACCGACCCCCTGTGGAATCCGGTACACGTATGGCCGTACGAAGGATGTCGGCTTGAACCACGGATTGCTGATGTTTCCGATGGCAAATATCGGGCAGTCTACGACAGTAATGCCGGGCGCTGGTCCAACTGTGAAGAACGGCGGCGCTCCTATTGGCGGGCCGTTGACTGTTAAGGAGTACACTGCTTCCGTGACAGGCGGGAGGCCGGTTGGGTTCCCCGCGTTAGCCAGTGAGCCGTTAGTGATCACGTGTGGTGTCGCCGTGGGCAACCACCTTATATACACGACTGCCCAGATACCGCTATAGGCAATGACGGATATTGGGTGAGGCGAGTAGAAGAACACCGGCCCATCGTTACTGAAGTTTGTCACCACATACATTACCGGCAGTGCCGTGAAGTTCGAGAGCTTTGGCGAGAGGGTGAGGCTCTGCGTTTGAGCGACCCTCACGTTGTTGGTGGCGAAACACGAGTACCACGCGGCGGTCGGCAGTTCTCCCGGGGGCACGATTCCGGGCGACCACCACCCGTGGTAGAGCTGCACCTGTGTGTAGCCGCTCGGAGTCGGGAAGATAGCGAATGATGCGCTGGTGCAGACTACCAGTGCCAGTGAGATCATGAGCAGGATGCCGCAGCGTTTCATGAGCCTCCTCCATTTTGCCGAGGGCCCGCACTTGCGGCGGGCCCTTGTCCTCTGATCCGGAACGCCGTCTCTCAGGCGGCGCTATGCCTTGCGTGTCTGCACTACTGCTAACGGCGAACCTGGCAACCAACATTGCCGTTGGGCCAAGTTGCGGATAATCAGCGTGCCGGCGTGCCATTGATGCCGTTACAAAGTACTGGCGCGTTGAACACAGCCCTCGGCGGTGTGAACGCCAGGTTGCCGGCCATGATTTGCTGGAGTATGAACTCCTCGTTGTTGAACAGGACTTCCGCCAGATTGAGGTTCACTCTGTTGATAAGGGTGAAGGTTGCCAGCGGAGTGTAATCATAGTTCTGGTTGCGTGGCCCGCACGGTCTCGGGCATTCGCTCCTCACTGGATACTGGTTGGCGAGCACCTTCAGTGGCTGAATGCCCGGAAGCATGCTGATGTCCTGCCGCCAGTTGAACACATAGAGCGAGTTTCTCTCGTCCGGCGGTGCGTTGTTCAGGAGCGGTGCGTAGTTTGCCCCTATGAGAGCTGCCAGAGCAGGGTCACCCACGTCAGGAATGATGATCCGCTCTACGCTGATGGCGCGCGTTATGTCGTTTCGGCAGTACACATACCAGAAAGGGATGGTGAGCTGCTTCGTGTAGGTGTTGATCGTCCTGCCTTGCGGTATGCGATAGATGCCAGGGGCGATCTTAACCCAGGGATTGCTGATCTGGCCGACCGCGAAGATCGGGCAGTCGAGTATGGTGAACCCGAACGCAGCGAATGGCAGCCCCGAGAAGACCAGCGGCTGCGGGCCAGGAAGCGGCTGTGGCGGAATAGGCGTCATTGAATAGTAGGCCTGTGTTCCGTTCGGCAATCCAGGCGCCGCGCCTGTCACGCCGAGTGAAGGGTTCGTGATGACCCACGGCGTGACACCCGGCCTCCAGGTGATGTATTGCACAGCCCAGATCCCCGTATAGGGTGGGCCGGGTGGGGCATAGGTGAATGCCGGCCCCTGGTTGTAGTTGGTGACAACGTACATCCAGTTAGCGGTGGCGATGGTCAAGAGTGGCGTCAGGGTAAGGTTCTGTGTCTGCGCAACCCTGATGTTGTTCGTTGCGAAACAGGAGTACCAGGCTACTGTGCCGTCAACCCAGCCCTGGTACAACTGGATGGTCGTATTGCCATCCCCGGCGGTGTTGGGTCCCACTAGCCCGTATTTCGTGCCCGGGAATATGGCGAACGACGCGCTGGCGCAAGCAAACACCAGCAGAAGTGCGAACACGAACGACAGTTTGCTGTAGCGTCTCATTGTGTCCTCCGTTTGCCTCCAAATCACTATGAGTTGGTTGCCGCTATGACGTCGATGTCCGGAGTTGTTGCCACGTCGCTGACTTGGCGTTCTGCAAACCTCCTTTCCATGCTAGCGAGTGGTCTACATGTTACGAGACTGTGACACACAGACGCAGTGGTACCCGTTGCGTAACGCCACTCAAACATGATGGTTCGCTGGCGTTAGCCTGGCCGTCATACTATGTGCTTGGTTCCAGGACACGATAATGGGCT
>CAZFYZ010000009.1:0-45542 GCA_964523735.1 uncultured bacterium
AGACCGAGACCGGCCATACCATCGTGATGGACGACCGGGACGAAGAGGAGTTTCTGAAGATAATCGACAGGGCTGGACAGATCCTGCATATGCACTGCCCGGTGAAAGCGGAGGTTCAAAGTGAGAATACTCGGAGGCGCGGGACGCACGATTTTGCGTCAAGCGAAGGCAACAGCCAAGCGGGTGCTGGTGCGACAGGCCACGAAATCGATATCGCGCGGGATATCAAAGGCCGCAAAGCGTTTGTTCAAGTAACAGATGCCTGCCGTCAGTTACTGCGGCTTGAGGCTTGGCAGGACAAAGAGAAGATTCATATCCTCTCCTGCGATAAGACAAGATCCCGTTGGCAGAAGATACTTATCGACACCACCAAGGGGCGAGAAAGCATCAGCATCTGGGGTCTTGGCAGCACCCAGGAAATCCGGGTGATATCGGCTTCTGGCAAAGAGCAAGTCCGGCTCAAGGACAAAGCCGGAAGCAAAGTGATAATGGACGGGTCAGCAGGGCATGTCGTTGTGCGCTCGTCTGGAAAGGTGCTTATCAATCCATGAAAGACAATCTGACGCAAAACGAATGCCAGGGACCTACCAAGTGCGGATGGGTGGACAGTGAAAGGACGCTTGCCAAGACATTCGACGCCTGGCGTGCTGAGTTCCGCTCCATACTTGAGGAGCACCGCCGCGATATACAGAACCGCCTTGAGAAGATCGAGAGAGAGATCGAAAAGAAGTCGGACAAGGAAAATGTCGAGCTTATCGTTCGTGGCATCAATGATGAACTCACACGCCACGCAGAGCAGATCACATGTCTGCACGCTGCCGTCGAGAGCAAGGTCGGCATCGACACCATGTGGAAAATCGTGGGGCTGGTTGTAACTCTGGGTGGAATCGTGAGCGGCATCATAAGCGCGATCATCAACTACTTCGGGAGGCACTGATCGTGGCGAGAGCGCAGGCAAGACTCGGTGACACATCAAGTCACGGGGGGACCGTTATCACGGGATCAGTCACCACAATCGTGAATGGCAGGCCGGTGGCACGAATGGGCGATATGCACGTGTGCCCGATTCCAGGGCACGGCGTGACTCCCATTGTCTCTGGCAGTCTCAATACCGCGACCGACGGCAGGCCGAATGCAAGGATGGGTGATATGGCGGGATGCGGCGCGGTGATAGTGACCGGCAGTCTGAATGTGGGAGACAACTGAGGTGAGTGTGGATCAGGTTCAGTATTGGGACGTGTTTCCGAAGACGATCAAGGTTTCGCACGGCTCGCTCAACATGAGCGTGCCGCTGTCGATTCGCGGCAACCCCAGGGGACGGGTGATATTTGATGTCTCGAATATGGCGATTGCCACAGTGAGTGAGGATGGGGTTGTATCGCTGGGCTACAACGTGGGCGCCACCGTCATTGCCGCATACGACAGCGAGGAACGCACGAGTGTGCGATACGTGCAGGTGGAGGTGATAAGTGTTGCATCGGCAGTTGCAGTTTCCTGATGGTGGACTAGCCATCCCTTTCTGGGATGTGCGGCCACGGCAGGTAAAGCTACCGTTCGATCAGGTTGCAAAGTCATTCGCCGTTGATATCCTCGGCTCACCCGATGGCGATGTGGTATTTACATCGACTGATCCAAGCATAGCTGCGGTGTCAGATGGCGTGCTTACCTGCGGAGAAACGGCTGGCGCAGCGGTCATCATCGTGGAGACGGTCAAAAACGATGCTGTTATCTCTCGTCGCTACATGCAGATTGACATCGGAACCGAGGAGCAGCAGCCGGTGGCTCCACCAGCTATTCGTGAGATCGTGCCATCGGGCTATGTGGAAGAGCTGCCGGATGGAGTCTGGCATTTCAAGTACTTCACCGACTGGTTCGATCAGTGGGGCTGTAATATTCGTGTTCAAGGCGAACTGGCAATTGAGTTGGAGCTTGATAAGCACTACTGGCTGTCTTTCGACATATGGGGAGCTATAGAGAGTAAGGCTGCGCACAATCACGATTGCCTGGACCTCTATTTCAATGACCGATGGAAGCGTAACTTCAATCCGCCGCCCGTGATCTATCCGGCATGGAACGAGCCGTGTGTTATTCCACGGCGGACCGAGAGAATAGACCTGTGGGAGTTTATAGGCCGAAGTGTCACGGTGCGCTTTGTCTGGGACACCAAAGACGCGCTATACCAGATGTTTGACGGCTGGTATGTCGGCAACATCAGACTTCTGTCACCGGAGGATGTAATAAATGGTAGATAATCCAGTGCCGCAGCCGCTTGTGGAGCAGACAAGTTCTTCGGAGAACCACTACGAGCTGATGGCCATCGCTCAAGGTCTCTGGGAATGGTTCGGTCTGAACCGGGAAAAGCCGTATCTAGAACAGATGACTGACGACCTGAGCGCGATTCGGATTCTTATGCAGGAAAGCTTCTCCGCATCCGAACTGATGCGCGAGGAAGCCCAGCGGATCCTTGCGCTGCACGAACAGAGCGCCGGGCAGTATCTGCGCCGTCTGGACGATGACGCGGACGCGCATCCTTTCCAGTGGGTGCCGGTCGGGACTACTATCCGCGATCTGCCCGATGGTGGGAGGCTGTTTTCATTTGCCGACGGCGCGTTCCTGCGGGTGCTGCCCGACGGTGGCATGGTTTCTATCGGCGAAGATGGCGCGGCGGCACCCGTTGATCCGTCGCGGGCGGGCAAGGTAACTTTGCCGGGTGGCATGGAGCTTGAGCTTGTAAGCGAGGCCATTGCGGTGACCCACGATGCGTGCGGAATCGAAGGTCTGCCCCACGATGTGGAGCCGACATTCGCCGCCGACGGCAGATACACGGTTACGCTGGCGGACGGAGTCCGGCTCGATGTGCTGCGAAACGAAAGGCTCGTTATCATCGGCAACCCAACCGGCACTGTGAATATCATTGGAATCGGCAGAGTCGAGGGCGTCGGTGAGGTGGTCCAGGCCCGAAACATCTCCGGCGGCGCGAAGAGCTTTCGAGCAATAGAAAGTAAACATGCCGGGATGATTGAGGCTGACGGGACAATCCACCTGTCGCTTTCATCCGGCCTCGACCTTGTGTTCCGCTTTCCGGAAGACGGCGGCGGTGGCGACATTGGGGATGACACAGGACCGGTTTGTTTCGATTGTGAGGGACACCAGTAATGAACCTGGACTTCCTTGGCAAGGGCTTGCGGTTCCCGTTCGCATTTGCAAAACGCTCAGGTGGCGCACAGGTCTCAACAATCACGTCGATGGAACACGCACACATTCATGAGAGTATCCTGCAGATTCTGGGCACCCGCCCGGGCGAGCGGTTCATGAACCCCGAGTTCGGCTCTCATGTGAAAGACCTGGTATTTGAACCCAACGACCGGGTACTGCGCGGCCTCCTGCGGCACTACATAATCGACGCCATAAAGCGGTGGGAGAAGCGAGTCTACGTGACTGATGTCTCGTTCGACGACTCACCGGAAGCAACCGACGCCTATACATTATATATCTGCATTTCCTACCGGGTGATAGACACGCAGGTCGCGGGCAATCTCGTGTGGCCGTTCTGCCGCGATGCAATTCTGAATGGAGGACCAATGCGTGGGTAGAGCGAGCATCTCATATAGTAATAAGGACTATGAATCCCTGCGCCAGGAACTCCTTGCGCGCATCCCCCAGCTTACCGACAGATGGACGGACTTCAACGAATCCGATCTGGGCGTTGTGCTCCTCGAGCTGTTCTGCGGCGTTGGCGACATGCTGGCCTACTATCTGGATGCGCAGGCGGCGGAAGCATTCCTGCCGACAGCGCGGCAGCGACAGAATGTCATCAACCTCTGCAAGCTGATCGGCTACAGGTTAGACAGCCCGGTGGCTGCGACAACCGTGCTCAGATTTGCGTTGTCAACAGCCTCGGCTGACGACATAACCATTCCAGCCAGAACCGTCTGTAAGGCCAGACTCGACGATGGTGACGTGGAGTTCGAGACCATCGAAAGCGCGACAATCCCGCGTGGCCAGCTTTCCGTGGATGTCGGTGCGCGGCAGGGTGTGCGAAAAACCGAGGAGTTTGTCTACACCGGCGACCGCAGCCAGCGGTTTGCACTTTCCTCCACCAGCATTGCTCAGGGCAATGTGCAGGTCCGGGTCGGGGGCAGTAACTGGGAAGAGACACGGTTCTTCATCGACAGCGCGTTGGATTCGAAGCAGTTCCAGGTGGAAACAGACGGCCTGGATGTCACGTGGGTCATCTTCGGCGATGGCGTCCATGGAGCTATCCCTCCTGCCGGTGAGACTATCACTGTCGAGTATCTGGAAACACTTGGTTCAGCGGGCAACATAGGAAGGAACCTTGCGACCGATGTTGTCAGTTCGGTCTACCACGGCGGAGACCGGCTCGATCTCTCCGTAACAAATCCCGTCGCATCAACCGGTGGGACTGACCGCGAAACCCTTGACCACGCGAGACTGCAGGCTCCGGCGGAGTTGCGCTCGCTCTGGAAAGCCGTCACCAAGGACGACTATAAGGCGCTCGCGGAGGGCTTTACGGGTGTTGCTAAAGCTCAGGTCTTGGACGCCAATGATTGCGCGAACATCCGCTACTACCAGGTCAATATGGCTGTGGCTCCCGATGGCGGGGGGCTGCCGTCTCCGCTTCTCAAACGCGAGCTTGCCGATTTCATTGAGAGCCGAAAGGTCATTACCATAGAGGTGAACCTGTTCGACCCGAGCTACCGGACCGTGGCTATAGACGCCGAAGTCTATGTCTACCCTACTGAAGACACGGATATCGTGCGGATGCGCATCGAGTCGGCGCTTCGTGATTTCTTCTCATTTGAGAAAACGACGTTCGGCCAGCCGGTCTACTTTTCAGATGTGGTATCGCTCCTTGACGGTGTGCGCGGTGTTAGCCATGTAAAGATGTATTCACCTCAGTCGGATATCGATATCCGGTCCGGTCAGATAGCGACACTGGGTGAGGTTCAACTGGACATGAGGACTGCGACGCTATGAGTGGTTACTTTGATGACAGACTCATAGACATGCTGCCGCCAATCTACCGCGAGCGTGATACAACCGGTGATTTGCGCGCGTTTCTGGCAATTCCAGCCGTGGCTCTGGACGAGATAAAGGAGCTTATAGACCGGCTTCCGGACATCTGGGATGTCGACGCCTGCGATCCCAGTTTCCTGCCGTTGCTCTCGGCGATAGTCGGCTACTCTTTCGACCCGACGCGCGACCCTGATACCCAGCGCCGGGAGATTGCCGAAATCGTTGAGCAGTATCGGCGCAAGGGAAGCGTCCCAGCGATCCGGCGTTCGCTCATCAATGTGGGTTGGCAGGGTGACATCAAAGAGATGTTTCGAGGTGCCCTGCGGCTCAATAAGCGGTCGATAATAACACGCGCGAAGCTTCCTGGCAGGATTCACAGCCTGGGCGTCTACCGGGTCGAGTGCAGGAATATTGTCCCTGCGATACGCCAGGCTCTAGCGCCGCAGCATCCGGCGGGAATGGGAGTTTTTTTCTTGCAATGGCTGCTTTCGCAGGAGTCGATGGAGGGTTTTGAAGCGACACTGCGAAGAACCGTCGCACTACATTCGACGGGCCGCATCCATGAAGTATTCGTCGTCGGCCAACGCTTACTGAACTCGGAGCATAGGCTGACCAAGAGACAGACTACCTGGTCACACTGGCAAATAACTTGCCAGAGCACGCTCCATCAGGGCTTTGAGAGTGCCGGAGTGATCATCAACCGCTGGCACGGGCGCACGCCGGGCCACAGGTTGAACGGCTTTCCTCTCAATGCGGAGCGACTGCTGCATGTCGAGCTATCAGAGCGGCGGCTTTCGTTCGTGTGTGAGGTCGAGACTCAGGAGCCGGACGCGAAGCCGGTTGTCTTCCGGCTTGTGCGACAGCATCTGAACCGCGCGAAGCTCGCTCATTCGACACGCTCTTGCAAGATTGTGTTTCGACAGAAAGACCTAATCGAATCAGAGGCGGCTGGCTTTACGGCTGCGGCAAACCTTTACAAGGTCACCCAGTGGCCACAGGAATAGGAGAAACGCATGGCAATACACCTTTTCAAAGACTCACTGCTTACGGAGCAGATATCCGAGGGCACGCTCGCGAGCCCGGATTCCGACACCTACAACGGCACCGACGGACAGGCCAAGGATCGTGAGCTGTTTCTCGCAAACGAACAGACCACGCTTGCCGCCAATATCACGAGCACACAGACGAGTGTCACTCTCGCATCAGCGCGGTTTGCCGACGGTGACACGATCATCATCGACAACGAGCAGATGATAGTGACCGCTGGAGGTGGGACTACAAGCCTTACTGTGCAGCGCGGTCAGAATGGCACTCCAAAGGCAGCGCATACGAGCGCCACCCTGGTCTACTCGGCCCTGACCTACACGACACTCAAGGTGAAGCCGGTGGATTCTTCCGGTTCCGACGAATCCAATTGGTGCAAGGTTGCGCTTACCCAGGCTGAACTGGATGCAGCCGTGCCCGGCGCGGAACTCACACTTGGCGACAAGGCTCATAATGTCACGCTCTCGTTCTGGCGGCGGTTCAGCGTCCCCGCGGGCACGCCGGTCCAGAACAAGACCGATTTGAAGATAAGAATCACGGGCGTCGAAGCGCCGGTATAAGGAGAAACATATGGCATATCATTCAACATCCGGCACGGCGACAAACACCGCTGACATGCTCGTGAAACTCAAGAATTTCCTTGTTACTGCGTGCGGCTGGACGCTTCATGACGACGGCTCAGCCACGGCGGAGCCTTACTATGTCCTGAAGTCGGTCGGCGAGTCGGGCAACGAAGATATCTATTTGCAGTTCATAAACGACACCGCCAATGCCGATTGCATCTCGGTCAAGGGCTATCTCTACTGGAATGCGGCCACCCACGTGGGAGTCAAGATGGTGTTCTCCAGCGCGGCCACAATGATCTCGACCAAGGATTCCGCGCAGTTTCTTTACTGGATGTATGCGGACCTGGATCACGTGTATATCGTGACCAAAATCGTAGCAACCTACTACGCTCACTACAGCGGCATCATAAAGAGGTTCTGGTCGGCTCAAACGGCCATCACTCAGGCAGCGGTCTCGGCGGGAAGTAGTGTAGTGGTGCAGGTGGATGACGCGTCCATTCTTGCGGTCGACAAATACTACATTATTAAGGACGATGCCAACATCGAGCGTGTGCAGGTAACAGCGCGGGATACGGGTTCCACGCCTAATACCGTGACGATAGCTTCTCTCGCGGCTGGGTATTCGGCGGGTGCGAAGATTGGCGAGGACCCACAGCCGGTTATCGTGGGACGGAACACCATGCCGGGCAGTTGCTACGGTTTGAACCGCTGGAGCGGCTACTCCAGCGCCTCTGGTCAGACAATGGGTTGCGGGGCCGCCAATGGAGGTTATGCATCCCACTGTGATCCCGATGTGCGCTACGGCCTGGTTGTTATGTTCCCGTGGCTGGTGGTGAATACCGGCACAGGCAATGAGGAACTGCGCGGTGAGATTATAGAGGTTTACTCGATAGGCGGTGGCGGCGGGGACTCCGAGGATGTCATAGACCTCGGCACGAGCACCTACAAGATGTTTAACATCTCCTCGGCGGGTTGGGTTGCGGTGAAGGAGTAACGCGTGGCCACCAAAGCAGGAAAGAAGAAAGAGATAGTAACCGGCAAGGGTCTGGTGCTGCCGCGAAACAAGGTGTATGTGACCATAGGCGGTGGGCGTGTCTTGAAGGGCAAGGTGAGACGTGGCGGTTCGTAGCGGCCGTAAGAAGAGCGTAACAACCCAGCAAGGAACTGTCATGCCACGCAGACGCGCGATTGGTCCACGAAGCACGGGAATCATCTGGGACCTGCTCGGTCCGGATGTCGGGACGAGGACAGTAATGATCCTTGCCGATGTGAGCTTGCGTGTTGCGGGGTCGCTAAGCAGGGACACTGACGGTCAACTTCTCGTATCAGCCGCACGCGAGATTAGCGCCGATTCCAGAATTGCTGTCTCTGGGGTTGTCGAGAAGAATGCTGATGCCGCAGTCCGGGTGAGCGCGCGGCTGGTATCCCAACGAGACGCAATGCTCCGGGTGTTTGGCGCAGCAGTTCGCATCGCCGACGCTCGCCTTGCCGTCGCCAACACTGTGGAATCACTTGCCGATTTCTTTGTGCGCATTACCGGGTCCAGCCAGACTCAGACTGACGCGTCTCTTACGGTGATCGGCCTGCTCGACCGCAGCGCCGATGTGTATCTGGAGATAACCGACGCGGGGCTTGTCCGAGCCGACACACTGCTTGTGGTCACCCGGCCGGTGACTCTCGCGGTGGATAACGAATTGCTCGTGCTACAGCGCCTGGTCCCTGACCTGGCGACACATCAGACAATCTACGCGGTTCTCGTACACGAGAGCCATTCAATACAAGTTTGAAGGAGAATGATGATATGTCTCTTGGACTCATAACACGAAGCGGCCGGGTGCTTACGGCCCGGCTTCTCAAAGGTGATCCCATCGACGGGATAACGCACTGCGCCATAGGTGACGGCGACGACACATTCACCGATCCCATGAACCCGCCGGATGTGAGCGTGGATCAGGTGGGCCTGATTCATGAGCGCGCCAGGAAGCGCTGCTACAAGATTGCCTTTCTCAGAGAAGATCCTGAGGGCGTATTGGAGGTAAACGGTATCCGCTATTCCGAGTCGGGACTGGAAACGCAGACCATCGGCGTGTTCTTCCGATTCGAGGAAGCGGAGGCAAATGGAATCACGATCCGCGAGTATGGATTCTTCGGCGGAGACGTCGAGTATGTGGATGGCCACCAGTCTGACTATGCCGAAGGCGGCGTGTATGACGCGGCAACCAATCCGTCGGGCCAGGTGAAAACACCGGGCTATCTTTATGAAGTGAAGAACATCCCAGATTTCAACAAAACCTCCGATACGCGGGTGGAGCTTGTCGGGATTATCAAGATATAAGGAGGCGATCATGTCCATATCCAGAAACACTTTCGACCCTGCGAAAAACTACAAGCGGGTCAGGTATCATCAGGACCGCGACCTCTTGGACTCGGAGCTTAACGAGTCCCAGGATATTGCCATTCATGAGCAGAAGAAGATCGCGGACCTGCTATTCAGAGATGGAGCCATCATAGGCGGCCTTGTGCCGCAGGTGTCAAATAATGTTGTGACTCTCTCCGTCGGCGTGGTCTACATCGATGGTCATATCGAGCAGGTGCCCGGGGCCGCGCTCACATACGATCCCGCCAAGTCCGAAGGCGTTGACTACGTCTATGTCGAGCTTCTGAAGTACAACTACACCCACAACCAGGACGCGGTGCTCATCAACCCTGCGACGGGTGAGCCGACTGCCGAACGCGAGAAGTGGGTGCTTGTCCTTCGGGAACGAGACACATCGGCCGACAGCCTCCCGAATAATGTCACCGAGCGCAGAGTGGTCCCGATCTACAAGTTCGACCGCGCGACCGGCGAAGTGACAGCAACGGTGCTCGAAAAGTCGAACCTCTATCTGCAGAATTTCCTCGGGACTCTCCCCGGCAGCAGAATCACGGTTTCGTCGATCACCGAAGACCAGCTTGACTTCGCGGCGGCTGAAGGACTGAACTCGCTCTTGCAGAATCTTGCCGAACGGACCTATGACCAGGCTGGGAGTTACCTTGTGCGTGGGTTCGACAGCTTTATAGGCGGCAATGACGGCGCGAGTGTGCAGGTCGTCACAAACGCGGGCAGAGCATATGTCCAGGGGATCAGACTGCAGAAGGACCTGCCGTCCACGACGACTGTCCCGAAGTCAATCGCCACCAAGTCCGTGCGTGGCGAGCAAAAGACATACGTCGCCACTGAACGGCGTTACGCTCTGAACTGTGACCCCCTCAAGGAGACTACCCAGGTCGAGGCAATAGTCGAGATAACCGCCAATGTAACGCGCGGCTCGGTCGGCGGTGGAGAGGACCTGCTTGCACCTAATCCGGTTGTTGATATTCTGGAGGTCAGCCAAGGCGCGACCATATTCACGGAGGGAACCGATTGGCAACAGTCGGGAAACTCGGTCGATTGGCTTGGCTCCGGCAATGAACCGGCCATAGGCACGACTTACACCGTCCGCTGGACTTATGTGAAGCAGATGGCCAAGGGCACGGACTACGTCGACGGCGGGTGGTTTGGGCGGTCCGGATATCCGGCGGCAGCCGAGTACTATTATGTGCTCACGGCGCTGTCGGCGTCGGGCGAGACCGCATATGCCTCTCCAAAGGTAGTATCTCGTCAGACCGTTGCTGGAGAGATAAACCTCATTACATGGAGGCCGATATCTAGTGCGACTGGATACCGGGTATATCGCGCCACCCAGAACTCTGGCAGGAGTGATTTCAAGCGGCTGGTGGAACTGGCCTCGGGCGTCACATCATACATCGACGACGGCGCGGATACGACCGGCACAAGCAGCCCACCGGCATCCAACTCCAGCGGCCTGTCTGCTCCCGATCCGTCGATAGCGCTCGGTAACACGAGTATCATCAATTTCGGCAAGACGGGTGTAGGCAGTGATCCGGTCAGCGGCTCGAATTGTAGCGTAGACTACGACTACTACCTGGGTCGCAAGGATATCATCTACGCGACCGCCAGGGAGATTCTGCGCGTTGAAGGTGCGCCCTCGGACTTCCCGAAGCTCCCGATTGTGCCGGAGGGCACTCTTGCTCTTGCAAGCGTGGACTGTCCACCAAACTCGGTAGCGATGACCGTCTGCAACTTCGGTCTGAACCGAATCACGATGGCTCAGATCCACCAGGTCATGCAGGACGTCGAGGACCTGAAATACAACGATGCACAGTATCAGATGAATAACAACCTGCAGAACCGGGACGCCCAGACCAAGAAGGGGATATACTCAGATGACTTCTCCAACGAAGCCCAGTCGGACACGTTCCATGCAGAGTGGAGCGCCCGGGTGGACGGCGTTCGCAAGTTTGTTGCCCCGGACCGAGCCGCTACTCCCCGGGTACTCCAGGTTGATCAGGCGCACAGCAATGCTCTCTTCAAAGGCAGTCTCGCTTTGCTTCCGGCAACCGAGCGTGTGCTCGTCGAGCAGCTTGACTGGTCGGAAGAGAAGAACATCAATCCGTATGCCGTGTTTGAAAAGCCCCCGGCGATGATAGAGGCCACGCCAAACATAGGCCGCAGAGGTCAGACAGGCATTGCCGTCACCGGAGCGAACTTCACGCCCAGTGTTACCAACATCACGGTTCGCTGCGACGGCCAGGTCGTCGCAAGTGACGTCCATTCAGACGAAGCCGGACGCGTGACGACATCATTTACAATCCCAGAGAATGCGCGGAACGGCAACCGGATAGTCGAGATGACGGATGGTACATATTCCGCCCAGGCGATGCTGCAGGTGAACGATCCGCTGGTGATTACGCGTGTTGAGCGTGTCGAGGTGACCAACACCATCATCCAGCAGCAGACCATAGTTCAGCAACAAACGATTATCCGGGAGGTCGAGCCCAGGATCATCCGCGTGCCCGTCGAGCGAATCGTTTGGAGGACAGTACCGGCCCCGGCCCGGCGTGATCCCCTTGCGCAGACATTCAGTTTCACTCAGAACCGCGTGATCTCCGCCATAGGGGTGTACTTCACGAGGAAAGACGCATCCGTTCCGGTGACGGTCCAGATTCGTGGAGTGACCACCGGCCTCCCCAACGAAACGGTTCTCGCCGAGAAGGTGGTCTCGCCTGCCGAGATAGCTCTCAACGCGGAGACCAAGGTAGTTTTCAGCGATCCGTTTTACGTCCAGGCTAACCAGAGCGTCGCTGTCGTGCTACTCACCAACTCCACGAACTATCGGGTCAGGATCGCCAGCCTCGGTCAGATGGGCAGGAATGGCGTCATCACTCGCCAGACCTACGCGGCGGGTGTACTTCTGGAAAGCTCCAACGCCGAGACCTGGACTCCGCTGAACGGCTCGGACCTCAACATGCGGATCTACGGGTATGACTTCGCGGCTTCCGGGGAAATTCGATTCCAGCAAGTAACCGGCGTGCAGTTTTCGGATCTCAACCTGGACGAGTATTCCGCCATCCCGCAGGGAACGGGTATGATCTGGGAGTATTCGACCGATGCGGGGGTCACCTGGGACGCCATCGTTCCCGCTGAGGAGGAGCGGCTTCCCAATATCGCCACTCGGGTAGTTGTTAGAGCCAGGCTCACGACCGGCGCAACCAACGACACTCCGGCCTTGAACTACAAGGACGTGAACCTCATCGGCTACTTGAACAACCCCGATGGCACGTATATCTCACGCGAGAACGAGCTGACGCAGGGGGTCGAGTCCACCAAGGTTTACGCTCAGATGAACATCCCGAGCGGCTGCTCGCTCAACTGGTTCGCCTCAAATGACGGCGGCACTACCTGGGAGCCGATGACTCTCGATAGCACCCGCGAGGTAGACCAGACCTGGACTGAGTATGTCTTCCTGCGGGCGTTCACCAACCCGGCAAGCAATCGCGTCCGCTACAAGGCAGTGATGACAGGCAACAATCTGATCTATCCGCGCATCCACTCCTTGGGCGCGACATTGAGCTAAGGAGGGGCTATGCGTGTTCATCGACGCGGCGGGATGACTGAGTTCATCCCGTCGCCCTCCGAGAAACGAGACGGCGTCATTCGAAACCACGTGCTCGATCTGCTCGCCAACCTCGATGAGCGACTGCGGCGGATAGAGGAAGCGGCTGGGCTACCTGCGGATCTGGCCGACGCATTTGCCGACGCTATGGCGCTTATTGTCCACGAAGAAGCCCTTGTCCGGCGTCTCAACGAAAAGCTACTTGATGCTGGTGTCTTGCATCCGGATCACGACCACTGCTTGAATACCACGTAAGAACACTATTTCTGTTGGAATCCGCCTGAATACACTTGCAAAATCCGTTGGAATACGGCATTCATTGGTTGCGAGCAGAACATCTGTTCTGCTTAGCGACTAGCGGAGGTAGCGTCATATGCAGATGCAGGAAGTCAGATTCGGAATTGAACTTGAGACCGTATCCAGAGACAGAGGCACGGTAGCACGTGCCATTCAAAGCGTAGTCGGAGGCGAGGTTGCTCACGTGGGAGGAAGCGGGTCATTCGACCCGTGGAGAGTGGTGGACGACAAAGGCAGAGCCTGGAACGTGGTTGCCGATTCTTCCCTCACGAGCGTACCGGCGAACTTGAGGGCGGAGGTGGTTTCGCCCATACTCGGCTACGATGACATCCCCGAACTCCAGAACGTGGTAAGGGCCGTGAGACGCTGTGGAGCGACTACGGACGACTGCACTGGCATCCACGTTCATCTGTCGCATCCCGATATCACCCCCAAGGCGCTCGCGAACCTCGCCAAGCTCATCTACAAGCAGCAGGATATCATCTACGCGGCCCTCGGCGTGAACCAGCACCGGATGGACCGATACTGCAAGCCCATAGACCCCGCGTTCATAGAACGCATTACTAAGAACCCGCCGAGGACGTTCAGGCAGCTCAATATCCAGTGGTACGGTCGATACGTGGAGCACCCACAGCGCTATGATTCGAGCCGCTACTCGATCCTGAATTACAATGGGTTCTTTCTGAGGAATGCTCTGGAGCTGAGGGCATATAGTGGCAGTCTCCACGCAGGCCGAGTTAAGACCGTAATCCTTTTCAGCATGGCGCTCCTCGCGCGGGCGATGAACTGCCGGGGAGCATCGGCGAAGAAACGGAAATACGATCCGGCGTCGGCACGCTACGATATGCGGGTTTTCCTCATCTCCGCGCTCAAGATGAACGGCCCGGAGTTCAAAACGGCTCGTGCCCATCTGCTACGACTCATGCCTGGAGATTCGGCATGGAAGTACGGCAGACCAACGCCCAAAGCGAAGAAGCCTGCGGACGAGAATGCCGCCCCCGTGGAGGTGTGCTGTGGAGCATAAGAAGATACAAGTGCCTGCCGAAGTATTAGTCGGTCTGGAAGCGGTCAGGCTTTCGGGCAAGACGAATATGCTGGATGCGCCCAGGGTGATCGAGCTTGCATTCGAAATGGGTCATGATGCCACGGCGCTATGGGTGTATGAAAACCGCAGCATTTATGCCCACGGCATATTCCACGGATTTACCAAAGTGGCCTCGCCGGACAGATGCCACCCTTCGCGCCACGTCGCGCAACACGGCACATCTGGCCGAGTAGTCGACAAATCATCCCAGGAGCGCGACTTGGACGATACGTGCGAGGGAGGTGAGAAGACATGTGCGGACAGGTAGGGGCCATCTTAGGAACCAAACGGCGCAGGCGGGACGAGATAGACTACATCACGTGGGCGTTCACAAGGATGCTCGAACTCAGTGAAGAGCGTGGTCCCCATGCAACGGGTGTAGCCTGGGTGAACAAAGCTGGCGAGCACAGGCTGTTCAAGCGCCCGATTGCGGCAAGTGAGTTCGTGCGGGACAAAGCTTTCGGCGAAGTGCTGGGTGATGTGGATAACAGCGCCACCGTGCTGATGGGCCACACCCGCTTTGTGACGCGTGGCAATGCCGCAGTCAATGAGAATAACCACCCGCTGCGAACTGGAGACTGCCTGATTACCCACAACGGCACGGTCCTGAACGCCGACTACCTCTTTCATCGCTTTGGCTTTGAGAGGCATGCCGAGGTCGACAGCGAGATCCTTGGGCGGATCGCGGACGCCAGCATAGTCGGCGACCGCATAGATGTGAAGGCGCTGCGGGGCAGGCTCGCTCTCTGTCGAGGTCAGATTAGCGCGGTCATTGTAGCAAAGACCGACCCCGGGACCGTGATTATTGCCAAGGGCAACAAGCCACTGGAACTGGTCTACCACCCAAAGCTGCGCGCTGTCTTCTACGCGTCGTCCGCGAAGTATCTGCAGGGCGCGTTGGCGGATGCTTCCGACTGGCAACATATGCCGCTCAAGCCAATGACGATCTGCGTGCTGAACTGCTCCGGCCTTTCCAGTCCCCGGCGAGTACCATTCGATTTCCTGGCTCAGGCCAAAGCGATGACACCGAAAGGGGTGATGACAATATGAGCCATGACCAACTGTTCCGTCTCTTTTGCTACGGCAGTTTGAAGCGGGGATTTTGGAACCATGAGCCATTCTGCGGCACGGCCATTTCGATTGAACTGGCTACAGTGCGCGGAAGGCTCTATGAGTATCCGTCTGGAATACCGGTAATGGAAGTCCCTGAGTGTGATATCATCGCTCACGGTTCGGCGGACATAGCGGGTGACATGTCCCTGCAGCAACGCCTCATTGCCGATGCTCCGGAATACACCGAGTCAGATCACGGTATCTGGCGGCATATCTGTGGTGAGCTTATTACGCTGCCGACCCCCGTGATCACGGTTCCGCCGATTGACAGGCTGGAGGGGTTTCATCCCGACGGCGCGTCTCTATATATCCGTGTTCTGGTTCCAGTGAAGCTATCCGACGAACGTATTACGGCCGCATGGTGCTATGTCTCTACGAGCCGGACGCTTCAAAGCGCACGTGCGACTGATGAGACAATGTGGCCATAGTGCCGTGATCTATGACTTCAGAAGCTGATGGTGGTCTCCAGTCTCGGATTGACCACCTCGCATCTATCCCCGATCTCGCGTTCGAAAACATCCGGTTGCTGTGTGTGGATTGGAATCACTATGCCGGGACCCATATCGGAGATGAACTGCAGAAGATCAGGACCGCTTGCGTGGCCCGACACGTGTTCTCGATGAATCCCGGCACCGTTATTGATGCCGAAGAAATCGAGCCAGTGAGCCAGTTTCTGCTCGTCCAGAACCATTTCATCGGAGAATGGTTCCGTTGCCGCCCTGACGAATACACTTCCTTGCGCCGGGTGCACGTCCAGTAGTTCGTTCATATCGAAATAACCGGCGTGCAGTATGTACTTCGATGGATTAGCGGCGATCTCGTACGCTCTGGCCCCATCATAATAGTGGCAGAGCCGGGGCTTCAGATACTCGCTGTCACCCGACAGAAACGCCTCGCGCATCTCTTTTGAATTGCCCCATTCAGTGCAACCTGCAAGATGCTTGCTGTTGGAGTAGTCAGCAAGCGAGTATGTGAGTGACTGCGTGCGCTTCAGATAGACTCGGACGCTCTCGCTCTGGGATAGCTCAGGCCACTCATTAGGCTCCATGTCTCGTAGTATGCTCCAAAGATACGCTATCTTGGGGCTCACGGCGACTGTACGCCCGGTGGCCTTGGCGACGTTCAGTATGGTCTGAAAACGGGTCGTGTCCTTCCATCCAAAATCAACGATTGCAAGCCCGCTGCTCTGGGAGATCGTCTCACGAATCCGATTCTCAACATCGCTTTCGTCGTCACTGCTCGAAGAACCAACCCTCGTTCCTTCCGTGATGACAATATCCGGGTTCAGACCTTTGGTTCGTTTTCTGAGTGTCGCGGTTATGCAGTCGGAACCAATGCTGAATCTGCCGTGAAAGCGAATATCACCCGTGTAGAATACTGTCTTGCCGGACGGAGCTTTGATATAGAATGCAAGAGCGCCGGGAACGCTGTGGTCTACGGCCACGGCCTCGACCTCGAAATCCCCAACGCGGAACACCTGCCCCGGACTTACTGCCCTGATATCTCTGGCGCAGTCTTCATGGTTCTTGTCGATACCTATCTCGCCCGGAAATGTGCTGGTATTCCCACACTCCTTGATAGTGCGAGTCGGGCACTGGCAGATATCAGATTCAAAACCGCCCTTGCCGATTTCCTCGGCGGCCTTGAGTATGGCATATGTTGCGGCCGAGCAGTAAACAGGAATACGGCGATCCAGATAGCTTAAGTGCTGGCAATGGTCTGTATGGCCGTGGGAAAGGAGCACGCCATGAAGCTTCGGTCCGTGGTTTGCGAGATGCTCACCATAGCTTATAAGGTCAGATTCAAACATCTGGCGAGCCGACGCAGGCAACCGTTGCCCGCAAACACCCTCCCACACACCGGCATGGCGTAGCATGTCGTGACGATAGATGCCTTGAATCGGCGGCAGCAGACCCAGCGTCAAGAGGTCGCGCAAGCATGAATTGGTGCGTGGCTGGAGGAACTCATCGAAGAAGCTGCTTTCAGCGGAAAAGCTCTTGCCAAAATCCAGCATTATGGATGATCCGGAATCCTCCAGCAGTATCTTGTTACCGCCTATTTCATTCACGGCACCGAAGCACGTGATGTTCAGCATAAATGCCCTCCTCGTCCCAGAACACAGCCGCCGCATATTGGGGCCATCGCCAGCTTGCTGTGATTATAGCAGATGCGCGCTTGGCTGTCATGGGCTAATACTTGTATGAGTCATACGCAGTCATAATCAATTGGCTGCATGAGATGACAAGTGCCCAGCCTTTCTGCTATAATGGCGGACGAGCAACGGCTGGGCGCTAGCGGACTATCTAGTGTAACGTTCCATCTTACGAAAGCCGTTCTCATGCGTTGCTTCCACCGTGAGGCTATGGAGTAGAAAAATGGAAGATCGCTGGTTGTCGGTGAGTGAGATCTCTGAGTATCTCGGCGTTGTCCGAGAGAGCGTCTATCGCTGGTTAGCAAGTGGTAGCATGCCGGGACACAAGCTCGGTCGCCACTGGAAGTTCCGCAAGGATGAGGTCGACGAATGGGTTAGATCTGGTGGTGGGGATGAGCGGAATGCGAAAGAGCCTGCCCCAAATGAGCCCATAGACAGGCTGACAGACGTAACATAGTGCTTGCCGTGGATTGCAGTAAGATAGAGTATTCCCAGCGGCGACGAGACTACCTTGATCGAAACTCTTGAGGAGGAATGGCGGATGAAACGAATCAAGAAAATCTGCGCGCAGTGCCCGAAGATCGCGCCCGGGCGCCGTGACAACGTGACATTCGCCACGAGTCCTGTGCACGCTTTCGGGGTGCTAGAGAACTCGAGGTATTCATCAACAACCGGACTTGAGGCTTTGGCATGAATGTCTTCGAGACCCACTCCAGAATCGTTGACGACTACGCCGATTACATTCGCAGCTTCATCAATATTGCTGACCCCGCGATAAGCGAAACGGTCAATGCGGCGCTTGCTGAGGGAAAACTCTGGCCTCAGCCGCTACTCCAGTTTAACCCGTCGTACGCGATGGCCGGGAGTGTAGTCGATATCGCCAAAGCTGGCACACTCCACGGAAGCATCACCGATATATTCAAAGGCTACTCTCTCTATCAACACCAGATGGAAGCCATCAGGCTCGGTATTACCGGGGAGGACTTTGTCCTAACCTCAGGCACCGGTTCTGGAAAGTCCCTCACGTATATTGGGTCCATCTTCCACCATCTTCTTAATGATCCCCAATCCAACGGCGTGACAGCAGTCGTTTGCTATCCCATGAACGCTCTGATCAACTCCCAGACGAATGAGTTCATGACCTATAAGGAGAACTACGAAAAGAGCACGGGCAGAGATTTCCCCATCAGCTTCGGCCAGTATACAGGTCAGGAGAAGGAAGAGACTCGTAAGTCCATGAGGGAGAATCCGCCACAGATACTGCTGACTAACTATATGATGCTCGAACTCCTGCTCACTCGCGCGCAGGAGCGGCCTATTCGGGACGCAATCTACGAGAACCTTCGTTTCGTCGTGTTCGACGAACTCCACACTTACCGCGGCCGCCAAGGTGCGGACGTCGCCATGCTCATTCGTCGGATCCGTGCACAGTGCAAGCAGCACGTCACGTGCATCGGCACATCCGCGACGATGGTGTCGGTTGGTAGTCTGGTTTCCCAGCGGGAAGAGGTTGCCCATGTTGCCACAACATTGTTTGGGCGTCCGTTTCGCCCTGAACAAGTCGTCAACGAGACTCTCACTCGCTCACTCGATTACTCCAACAATGTGCCAACCAGCCAGGCTCTAGCCGAGGCCATCAGTGCAGGAATCAATGTACAAGGTGGCGAGTCAGAACTCAGATCGCACCCGGTTGCCGTGTGGCTCGAAAACCGCGTCGCACTCGAGGAGCGTGAAGGTCAACTCGTGCGTCGCCGACCGTGCCGGATCGGTGAAGTCGTCTCCGCTCTCGCCGAGGAGTCGGGATTGCCAGAGGATGTATGTCGCCAGTGCCTCGCCAACATGCTGCTCTGGATAAGCACAGTCAACCAGCAAGTCATCCAGAGTGGATCGCGCTACACCATCCTTCCTTTTAAGCTGCACCAGTTCATCGCTCAGACAGGTTCCGTTTACACGACACTTGATCAGGACGAGAACCGGTTCATCACGCTCGAGCCTGGGATATACAAGCAGGACGACGAAAACAAGAAGCCAATCTTCCCGAACGTTTTCAGCCGCGCAACAGGGCGACCTTTCATCTGCGTCTCGCGTATCGGTGATCGACTTGAGCCACGCGAGTTTCGCGAGAACTCCGAGGAAGACTCGCCTGCCACGGATGGATACATAATAGTTGGTGACGACGTCTGGGATCCTGTTGGTGATCTTGATTACCTGCCTGAAGCTTGGTTGCGGGTAACGAAGAGCGGCGTTGTCCCCGATTCGAAGAAGGCGAGCAGATTTCCGATCAGGATATTCTTTGATGAATACGGACATTGCTCAGATACTAGCCCGCTGAAGTATTGTGGTTGGTTCATGCGCGCACCGCTGCTCTTCGATCCAACAGGCGGTGTCTTCTTCGACACAAAAACGAGCGAGGGAACTAAGCTGACGAAGCTCGGGAGTGAAGGCCGCAGCACATCAACCACCATAACAGCGTTTTCGATCCTTAACCAACTGCACGACGCGAACTACCACCCGCGCGATCAGAAAGTCCTCAGCTTCACGGACAACCGTCAGGATGCCGCACTACAGGCTGGACACTTCAACGACTTCGTGCAGGTGGCCCAGTTCCGCGCGGGCCTGCACAAAGCTCTAGCGACAGCGTCTGATCACACCTTGACTTACGCGAGCATAGGCGAAGCCGTTTCTCGGGCGTTAGCACTCTCATTCTGCGATTATGCAAACCGGGACGAAGAGCCAGCGTTCGAGAGCGTCCGCCGCGACTACGAGCAGACGTTCCAAGCGTACCTCTTTTATCGAGCTGTCTCGGATCTCCGTCGGAGCTGGCGGATCGTGCTCCCTAACCTGGAGCAGTGCGGCCTGCTCGCCGTCGACTACAGCGACCTCACCGAGATTTCAGCAGAGGATATGGCCTGGGCGGACATACCCATGGTCTGTGACATGGATCACGCGGATCGCCGCGACTTTCTCACCACTATACTGGACTTCTTTCGGCTGGAATATGCACTCCATAGCGAGAACTTCCTTACCCCCGTGCGCTTGAAGGAACATGAGAAGCACTTCCGAGAGCGACTAAAGGCTCCATGGACGCTTGACCGCGATGAGGATCTACGTGAGCCCTGCGTTATCCGCCTTGATCCGCTCCACAGGTCCGCACGGTTGTTCTCGAAAAGCATGGGGCCTACGAGCGCGCTGGGAAAGTACATCAAGCACACCGCTAATCTGAAGGGACTCGACCCCGACATGCTACGAGGTGATAACTACCATGAGTTCATCATCGGCTTGATGCGAAAGCTCAAAGACGCCGACTATCTTGTCGAGCAGACTGCCAGGAGCGTGGAAAACAAGGAAGTCCCGGTATTCCGCCTTCGCATTGACAAGCTGGTGTGGCGGCTTGGCGACGGCGAGACGGTGAAGGCCGACATTGTCAAACGCCGCTCTTACAAAGACTTGAAACCTAAGCCGAACACGTTCTTTCGCGACCTGTACCGCCGAGACTTTTCCCAGGCAAAGCGCCTCCGAGCGGAGGACCACACTGGGCAGCTCAGCACCGAAACCCGCCAAGACCGCGAAGATAGGTTTCGTGCCGATTGGTTCCTCGATGAAGCAAAGACGCAGTCTGACGAAGCGAAGATTCGCCGCGATTCTATCAGCGCTTTGTTCTGTTCTCCTACGATGGAACTCGGCATTGACATTGGCGGTCTGAGTGTGGTGCATCTTCGGAACGCACCGCCGAACGCCGCGAACTACGCACAGCGCTCCGGGCGGGCGGGACGAAGCGGACAGGGCGCGCTCGTATTTACCTATTGTTCCAGTTACGCTCCGCATGATCGTCACTACTTCCAGCAGCAGGTGGATCTCGTCGCGGGTGCTGTTCAAGCACCGCGATTGGACCTTTGTAACCGCGAATTGCTTCTGACACACCTGAATGCCCTTGCTATAAGCGAGATTGGGCTTCCCGGTCTCGAAGCGCAAGCTGGTGATCGGCCATCACTGATGCGCTTGGTTACAGATGATAATGGCGACATGCCGCTGGCCCCTGGGGTTCGTGACGGGCTGCAGATTACGCATTCTACCTATGAGGCACTTAGAGCCACGTTTAGACGAGTCATTAATGACTTTGAGGCCGAACTCGCTACACGTGCTGGTACCTGGTATTCCGAAGACTGGATCGATCAGAACCTCAACAACTTGGCTGACAATCTTGATTCTGCAATGACGCGGTGGCGTCGTCTTTATCGCTCTGCCCGATCACTCTTGACACGGGCTACCCAGCCAATCGAGAGCGGGCGACTCACCGTTGGCAGTGATGAGTACAAGAAGCACAAGTATCACCAAGACCAGGCCAATCGCCAGCTCAATCTGCTGCGAAACGATGTTGGCGGAGCGACAGAGCTGTCAGAGTTCTATCCTTACCGCTACCTGGCGTCGGAGGGGTTTCTACCCGGCTACAACTTCACTAGGCTGCCGATTCGGATATTCGTGCCTACTGGGAGCACTGCGGGTGAGTTTATCTCCCGCCCTCGATCAATAGCGCTTCGCGAATTCGGCCCTCTCAACATCATCTATCACAATGGTCGAAAGTACCGTGTGTCACAGTTGGTAGTACAGGATGCGGAGTCCTCACTCACCGAGGCTAAGATCAGCACAAAGGCAGGATACTACCTCGTCGGGGAGCAGAAAGACCTCGAGATATGTCCGTTTGCTGGAGTGAACCTCGGCGATAACGCAAACAAACAGCATCTCCATAACCTGCTTGAAATGTCCGAGTCGCGCGCTGAAGAGGTCGACCGGATATCGTGCGAGGAAGAGGAGCGCGTATCCCTCGGCTATCTCGTTCAGACTTATTTCGCGGTCGACGGCGGCGAGATAGATCGGGTGCGAAAGGCGATTGCACGTTCGAGTGAAACCAGTCTTCTGAATTTGCGTTACATTCCAGCCGCTCGACTCGTCCATGTGAACACGCAATGGCGTGCAAACAAGACGGAAGGCTTCCCTATCGGTCTGACTTCCGGCGACTGGCGCAGTTCGATGCCGGACGCAGAACACCAGCTTCGCGAGGATTTCCGGTTAGTGAAGCTCTGGACGTCCAGCCTTGCCGATGCCCTTTACATCGAGCCGATCCAGCCGCTCGGACTCGATCCGCGTGGGGTTGTCACGTTGCAGCATGCATTAAAGCGTGCTATCGAAACTGTGTTCCAAGTAGAGCCAAGCGAGATCGGAGTTGTTACTGTCGGCGATCCTGAAGCGCCGAACATCCTTCTTTATGAGGCGGCAGAAGGTAGCCTCGGCATCCTTTCACAGTTCGTTGAGGATGTGCAGACGTTCCACAATGTGATCGATACGGCAAAGGACATCTGCCGATTCGACGATCCTAAGTATCTCGCACCTGCTTCCTACGATGACCTGCTCAGTTACTATAACCAGCGGGACCATAAGGTCATTGATCGCTTCCTAATCCGAGACGCGCTCGACAAGTTGCTCATGTGCGAAGTTGAAGTGCAAACGAACTTGGGCTTTAGGGATTACGAAGAACACTATCAGGCTATGCTGCGCAACCTTGATCCCAACTCGTCCACGGAGCGTGCGTTTATCAAGTACCTTTACGACAATGGCCTGCGCCTGCCGGATGCGGCACAGAAGCGGGTCGAGGGAGTCTATTGCCAACCGGATTTCTACTACGAACCGCGCTTCTGGGTTGAATGCCACGGCACGCCGCATGACGACCCCGCCGTTCGGGAAGCCGACGAGGAAAAGCGACAGGCGATCATAGCGAAGGGTGACGAGGTGTGGGTCTGGTACTACAAGGAAGATCTGGCGACGAGGATCGCCCAGCGCCCTGACATCTTCAGGAGGGTACGATGAGCACACTTCTCCAACCAGGCAAGCTAGTCTCGCTGCGCGGACGCGAATGGGTCGTTCTCCCGTCAGACGACCCGGATCTGCTCGTTGTTAAGCCACTGGGCGGCTCGGACGATGAGATCGCGGGTATTTACCTGCTGCTTAGGATCGAGACCGACAAACCTGTGGATGCTCGCTTTGCACCGCCGGAGGCGAACGATCTCGGCGATATGAGCACGGCGCGTCTTCTCTACGATTCGGCTCGTCTAGCGTTTCGCAACGGCGCTGGGCCATTCCGCGCGCTCGCAAAGCTGTCGTTTCGGCCTCGTGCCTATCAGATCGTGCCATTGGTGATGGCGCTGCGCCAAGACACTGTCCGATTGCTTATTGCGGATGATGTAGGCGTTGGCAAAACGATTGAAGCGCTGTTGATTGTGCGCGAGATGCTGGAGCGCCGGAAGATCAAACGGTTTGCCGTTGTATGCCTGCCGCACCTGTGCGAACAATGGCAGGAGGAGATCCGCTCGAAGCTCGATATAGAGGCGGTCATTATCCGCTCGAATACACAGGCCCGGCTGGATCGGCAGATTCAGGGCGACGCAAGTGTCTACGACTACTACCCATATCAGATTGTCAGCATCGACTTTATCAAGTCAGACGTGCGTCGGGATGTCTTCATCGAGCAGTGTCCCGAACTGGTAATTGTCGATGAGACGCACACCTGCGCGCGGCCCAGCGGGGCATCAGCAGCCCAGCAGCAGCGATACCACCTGGTCAGCAAGATCGCCGCGAAGCCGGGAAAGCACCTCGTTCTGCTGACGGCCACCCCGCACAGCGGCAAGGCCGAGGAATTCCAGTCCTTGCTTGGTCTTCTTAGACCAAAGTTCGAGGCACTGGACCTGCCATCTTCGACACAAGAGCAGCGCCGCGAACTTGCCCAGCACTTCGTCCAGCGCAAGCGCGCCGATGTGGAAAAGTGGATGGACGAGGATACGCCGTTCCCGAAGCGCGAAGCCTTCGAGTTGCCCTACGCACTTTCCAGCGACTACGCTGCGTTCTTCAACGACATCCTCGATTTCGCCCGAAAGCTGCTCGTTCACGATGGTTCTTCTCAGAGACAAAAGCGCGTGCATTACTGGACTGCGCTGGCGTTGCTGCGCGGAGTAATGTCGAGTCCGGATGCCGGAGTGAAGATGCTTAATACACGGCTGGACAAGTTGACGTTGGCTGGCAAGGATGGCGATAGCGCAATCGAGGACGATGTGGACATTGACGCTGAGAACCCCGTGGGCGACCTCGATTATGGTTTCGAAGGCGATAACGCGCCGACGCAGGTCGTCGAGCACGGTGACTGGACTGATCACCAGCGGCGGCAATTGCGCCAATTTGCCGAGCGGCTCGGTTCTCTCGGCAACATGAAGGATGACCAGAAGCTCTATGCGGCTGCGATCGTGCTTGAAGACTGGATTGAGAATGGTTTCAAGCCGGTCGTTTTCTGTCGATACATCGAGACAGCGAACTACATCGGCAAGCACCTTGAGCCAGCCCTCCGCAAGAGATTTCCCAAGATCGATGTGTGCGTCATCACCAGTGAAGACCCAGATGACATTCGCAAGCAGCGCATCGCTGATATGGCGGGTGACAAACCGCGAGTGCTCGTCGCAACCGACTGCCTCAGTGAGGGAATCAACCTGCAGGAGCTCTTTACTGCTGTGCTGCACTATGACTTGCCGTGGAATCCAAATCGCCTGGAACAGCGCGAAGGCCGTGTCGACCGCTTTGGCCAGAAAGCACCGGAAGTGAAGGCCTGCCTGCTTTACGGTGAGGACAATCCTATCGATGGTATCGTGCTTGACGTGCTGCTGCGCAAGGTGCGGGAGATCAAGAAGGCGACGGGGATAAATGTACCTTTCCCCGAAGACTCCCAGAGTGTAATCGACACCATCACACAGGCGCTACTCCTCAATCCCGACCGGCGGATTGAGAAGAAGCGTAATGCCCAGCAGCAAGTTCTCTTTGATTTCAGTGATTTCAGCGAGGCTGCCACAGCCAAGGCGAACGTGACACGCAAGATTGACGAAGCTGCCGAACGTGAAAAGGCATCTCGAAGTATCTTCGCGCAGAATGCGATCAAGGCGCAAGATATCGAAGAAGACTTGCGCACGGTGGATGAAGCTATTGGCAACGTGAAGTCGGTGGAAGAGTTCGTCACTTCGGCTCTCCAGAACCTTTTTGGTGTGCAGGTCACGAGGGAACGTGAAGGTTACGGGATCGTGATGGGTAACATGCCGCCTCAGCTCGTCGATCTATTGCCATCCGGCAGTGTCGTGAAGGTGAGCTTTGAGTCACCTACTCCCGAGGGCTACCACTACCTCGGACGCAACAACCGTTTTGTCGAGCAACTCTGCCAGATCGTAATGGCGAACACTCTTTCACGGATGGACAAGCGTGCCGCGCGTGCCGCAGTCATTCGCACACGCCAGGTAGCCAAGAAGACCACTCTGCTCCTTTTCCGCTGCCGCAACGTGATCGAGCAAGGCAAAGGAGGCCACCAGATCGTCGCCGAGGAAATGCTACTCTGGGGATGGCGTGGGACCCCGCAGGATAAGGAGTTCATCGAGCATTCCAAGGCGAAAGCGCTATTGACGTCCGCACGGGCTTCGAGTGATCTCTCACCTCAGGCTCGCGCCAGTTTTCTTGAGAATGAACTCACCCTGTTGGACTCACTGACAGAAGAGTTTGACCGGATAGCAGAACGTCAGTCGAAGCAACTCGTCGAGGCGCACGAACGCTTCAGTTCACTGATGGACAAGGAGCGATTCCAGGTCGTCTACCCTGTGCTGCCGATGGATTTCCTTGGCATCTACATTCTTCTTCCGGAGGTGGCGTCGTGAACTATCCTAGCATACGTATAGAAGGCGCTATTCTCTCCCCGGATATTCTCGAACAGATCGAGGATGCGCCCGGCCAGCGACCGGCCGATTTCAATCTGGATTCGACCGCCAAGGTCAAGGACGAAATCGCCAGAGCGTGGGCGGATGCGCAGGACTACTGGCGCATCTTCCAGCGCAAGCTCGAAACGCTGAAGCTCGATTCACCGGCTACCACAGAGACCCGCCAGCAGTGGATAGTGCCGCTGCTCGGATTACTCGGGTATCAGCTCGATTACCAGTCTCGCGGAGCGGAGCTTAATGGCAAGGTCTACAGCATCTCGCACCGCGCCGCAAACCGTGCTAAGACTCCTGTACAGATTATCGGCTATCGTGAACCCGCAGGCCTTGACCGGAAACCCGAACGTGCTCGTATGTCGGCTCATGCTATAGTGCAGGAGTATTTGAACCTCACCGATCAGCTCTACGGTATAGTCACGGACGGCCGCATCCTACGATTGCTGCGCGACAGTTCTCGTCTGATTAAGCTCAGTTACCTTGAGTTCGATCTTGATAGAATCTTTACCGATGGCTTGTTTGCCGATTTCGCTATTCTCTATCGGTTGCTGCACGCCACACGACTGCCGATCACGAGCGACGCTGCAGCCGAGAGTCTGATCGAGCGCTATCACCAGGATTCACTCGACTCTGGCGCACGCATCCGCGATGGTCTGAGCCGCGCTGTCGAGCGGGCGATTCTAGATTTCGGCAATGGCTTTCTGGCTCATACTGCGAATGACGGGCTGCGGAACGCTGTTGCTCACGGTGAACTGACGCCTGAGGGCTTCTACAAGAACCTGCTTCGGCTCATCTATCGCCTGCTGTTCTTGATGGTGATCGAGGAGCGCGACCTGGTATTTCCGCAAGAGGCCGCTAACGCCCAGCGCGAGATATATCGCCGCTACTACAGCGTGCAGCGGTTGCGCCAGCTCTCCGAGAAGCGATATCTCGCCGATCACCGCCGCCATGACCTCTGGCTTGCCCTCACGGCCACTTTTCGTTTGTTCGAGGCATACGGTCCTGGAGAGAAGCTCGGGATCGCGCCGCTGGCTGGCGACCTATTCGGACGCGATGCTATCGGGCAGTTGACTGAGTGCACACTGGGTAATGATGTCCTTCTCGGATGCCTGAAGTCGCTCAGCCTGTATGAGCATCCGGACAACCACCAACTTATCCATGTGAACTATGGCGCGCTGAACGTTGAAGAGTTCGGTTCGGTCTACGAAGGGCTGCTGGAATACGAGCCAGTCTTCACGACCGATGGCAGCCATGTCGAGTTCGGGTTCAGGCAGGGCGAGGAGCGTGCGGCGACAGGCTCCCACTATACGCCGGACGAGCTTGTCCAGCCGCTTATCAAACACTCTCTCGATTACCTGATCGCTGACAGATTGAATGAACCTGATCCAGAGAATGCGCTCCTTGGCTTGCGTGTCGCGGACATAGCGTGCGGCTCGGGGCACATTCTGCTGGCAGCAGCACGGCGGATAGCTACCGAGCTCGCCATCGTGCGGACCGGAGAAGAGCAGCCATCGCCGTCAGCCT
Source organism: uncultured bacterium (assembly GCA_964523735.1). Taxonomy (GTDB): domain Bacteria; phylum Armatimonadota; class UBA5829; order UBA5829; family UBA5829; genus CAZFYZ01. The sequence continues at coordinate 27,600 of CAZFYZ010000009.1, forward strand.
ATCGAGTGGCTCTGCGCGATGTAATCTGTGAATGCATATATGGAGTCGATCTCAACCCGCTCGCAGTCGAGTTATGCAAGGTCGCCCTGTGGTTGGAAGCACACAATCCCGGTCAGCCGCTCAACTTCCTCGATCACCATATCAAGTGCGGCAACTCGATAGTAGGCTTTACTAAGCGCGAGGATCTGGACAAGGGCGTGCCCGACGAGGCGTTCGTCACTATGCCTGGGGATGATAAAGAGACTGTGGCCGCTCTGCGGAAACGGAACAAGGAAGAGCGCAAACAGAAACTTCAGATGGCTCTTGAGCTTTCGCCCGCTATTCGCGAGCACCTCGACGCGATACTAGCTCAATGGCATACGCTCTCCGCTTTGCCGGAACGCACGCCTGCTGAGATAGAAGAGAAGAAGACCCGCTTCGTCACGTTCGCGCAAAGCCAAGATGCGTGGCTGTTGAACCAGATTTCCGCGATCCCCATTGCCCAGTTCTATATTCCTAAGACCCCGGAACACAACCATGAGATCATCACCAACGCCCAGTTCCGTAGATATTGGAAAGACGCGCTGACGCCAACGGGCCAAGCGACCGCGACAGCGTGGGCAACGGCCGAGCAGAAGCGTTTCTTTCACTGGTTCCTTGAGTTCCCGGAGATCATGGCGCAAGGCGGGTTTGATTGTATTCTTGGGAATCCGCCGTACTTGGGTACGAAAAACCTCAGCGGAACTTACGGCTACTCATTCTGCAACTATGTAAGGTGGGAATACGCACCTGCTGGTCTCTCCGATCTGGTTGCCTATTTTGTGCGCCGAATTTTCAGTCTTCTGAAACCGAAAGGCTTTTTCGCGTTCATCACCACCAACTCAATCACGGACGGCGATGTACGCCGAGATAGTCTAGAGCAGGTAATCGCTCACGGCGGCGAGATAAACATGGCAGTCCGTGGCATCAAGTGGCCGGGGAGAGCGAATCTTGTCGTATCGCTAGTCGCGTTGCACAAGGGCAAGTGGAACGGGAGGTGCGTGCTCGATGGCCGAGAGGTACCGACGATCAACGCGTTTTTCGAGGACAGCAAGGAGGTGGGCGCACCCGCCGACTTGTCGGCGAACGCAGCAAGAGTGTTTCAAGGATCGATCTTCCTAGGTGATGGATTCTTGCTCACGCACGATCAAGCTGATAGACTAAGAGGTGCGGAGCCGAGGAATGCAGAAGTGGTCTTTCCCGTGCTTAACGGGCAGGACGTCAATAGTGAGCCTGATCAGTTTCCGCAGAGATCGATCATCAACTTCCACGACTGGAGTCTGGAGCAGGCTGCCGCTTACCCGGGGCCGTTTGAGATTGTTGAACGACTCGTTAAACCGTTTCGCGCGACACAGAACCGTGCACGAAACCGTGATTTCTGGTGGATATATGCCGAGCACCGACCCGGCATGATGGCGGCCATCCAACCACTCTCTCGCTGCTTCGTTGCTGTCTGGGTCAGTAAGTACCTGAACTTCTCCACCCAACCGACAAGCATTGTCTTTACCAATTCCCTATATGTCTTCGCCACCGACCGCTGGGACCTCTATGCCGTCGTCCAGTCGACCCTACACGAGGTATGGGCACGCAAGTACAGCGGAGCACTGGAGACACGGCTGCGCTACTCGCCAACGGACTGCTTCGACACATTCGCCTTTCCAGAGGGCCTTTGGCAAACCGCAGATCTCGCCCTAGCGACAATCGGTGAGCGCTACCACGAGCACCGCAAGGCACTGATGCTCTCACTCTGGCTTGGACTCACCGATATCTATAACCTTTTCCATACCCGCGAGCTCTCGCCCGCAAAGGTAGCCGAAGTAAGCAAGAAGCCCGAGTACGAAGTCGAGCGCGGCTACGAAGGGCTGCTCGAACTGCGCCGATTGCACGTGGAACTCGACACGGCCATCCGCGACGCCTACGGCTGGCATGACCTCGACCTCGGCCACGACTTCCACGAGGTAGAGACGCTGCCCGAAAACGACCGCGTCCGCTACACAATCAGCCCCGCCGCTCGCAAGGAAGTGCTCAAACGCCTCCTCGCCCTCAACCACGCCCGTGCTGCGGAAGAGGCGGTGTCTATGCCGACGAAACCTAAGCGCGGCAAGAAGAAGACCAGTGACAACGGGACCGACACCGCCGATCTGTTCTCCGAGGAGTCCTGACTATGGCTAATGACGAAGTTTGTACCAATGGTGACTCACCGTATGGCCAATCCGAGATCAGAGTGAAACTGCTGTCGGATGTTCCGGCCAAGGAGGACAAGTTCGGCCCACACCAGCGCCTGGCTACAGCCATTGCACACCTGGTAACGACCGAGGACGGCGGCAAGTGCATTGGTCTAGAGGGCGGATGGGGCTCAGGCAAGTCCACCGTAATACAGCTACTTCGCCGCGAGCTGGATCCTGAGGATGGCATTGATGACAGTTCCACAAGTTCGTTGGTGGTCATCTTCGACGCCTGGGCTCACCAGGGAGATCCACTCAGGCGGACATTCTTGGAAAAGCTGATTGACCGAGTCGTGGCCAAATGGCTTCCCGGGCGGAGCGAGCATTGGGGCAACAAGAAGCAGGAGCTTGGGAAACAGAAGACCGTAGCCAACATCCACACGGACCCGAATCTAGATCGCTGGAGCAAATCGTTCATCGTTTCGGTCTTCTTGGTTCCACTCGGGTTGGCGCTGCTATCGTCGGCACTGAAAGAAGATGTTGTGATCTGGTGGCAAGCTTCGAGCATCAACTGGAAGGTTACATTCGAATATCTGCTAGGTTCACTTCTCACCGTTGGGCCGCTAGGCGTCTTGTTGTGGTCTCGGGTCGTTCCATGCTTTGGTAAGAGCCCTGACATGAGCCGTCTTTGGGCACTGTTTGCAAGTAAGATAGTCACTGATGTCCGCAACGAGACCATCCAGACGCCGGAGCCCACATCCATCGAGTTCGAGAAGACGTTTGGTGAACTCATGGCTGAGGCCCTATGCAGCAGTCCGGTCGAAACCTCTTCAGACGAGCCAATACCAGGAACAGAGAATAAGAAGAGAAGGGTGTTGCTGGTTCTGGACAACCTTGACCGCGTGCAACCTGAAGACGCACTGACAGTGTGGTCGACGATGCAGACTTTCTTGCAGGCCAGCGAACACGAGCGCCCGCCGTGGTTCGACAGAGTTTGGGTTCTTGTGCCCTATGACCCTGATGGCATAGAGTGCCTATGGGATGATCAAGATTACAAGAACGAAGAAGCCAAGGCGGATGCCGAAACAGACGCCGAAGATGATGAAGCGGTTGTTCACGACGTTCAGCCGACCACAGTCACATCGTCGTTCCTAGACAAGAGCTTTCAGGTTCGGTTCGAGGTTCCTCCGCCGATGATCTCCGGATGGCGAGGCTATCTGCTGGATCGTTTGAGAGACGCTCTCTCTGGCTGTACTGATTCCGATCTTCATATGGTGGTTAACATCTACGCAATGTCACGACAGGCCGATGCTCCACCGACGCCAAGACAGCTCAAGCTATTTGTCAATCAGATGGGAGTAGTCCTGCGCCAGTGGGGCAGTCTGTTCCCACTTGCCCAAGTGGCGTACTACGTTATGCTACGGCACTGTGGTCGTTGCGTGAGAGTCACGGACTTGGTGGCGAAGCTGCAGTCGGGCAATATCCCTGAACCAAGATTTCGCCGATTGCTGGGCAGGGATTCCCAAGAGAACCTTGCAGCTATGGTGTTCAACGTAGAACCGAAGCAAGCGATAGAGCTTCTCTTGAAGGACAAGCTGGTGGATGCACTTGAGGCAGCGGACGGAGAGGCGTTGGCGCAGCTTGCATCGGTCCACACCGGATTCTGGGATGTGTTGACATCAATTCAGCTTTGCGATTGGATCAGTGGCGATGTGCTCAAACTAGCCAGCGCTGCTCACTGCCTTCACCATAGCGGACTGGTACGGGATGAGCGCAACGCGCAAGCGGAATTGCTGGTAAGAGAACTCAGTGATGCCGTCACGACGGTCTCGAGCCTAACCCCTTTGGAGGAGGGCACTGCAGAAGGGGCTGCCTGCTTGATTCGCATGGTGCCGGACTCGACGCTGGCCGTAAAGCTTCTTTCTCTTATTTCCAAGTCTGTCCCAGCAAATCAAGAGATCGGCGCGTTTGACAGTCATCCCGATATCGCACGCACGTGGGTAACGTCACTGCTCGAAATTCTGCAAACCATAGACTCTATGGGCGTGAAGGATGCCTGGGACAAAGGTGTGCAAGTTCCCGGCGAGTCAAAGTCGTTCATCAACGCTTGTAATGCATTGGTTGCCCTTGACCCTGACGGCCACTATTGGCCACTGCTACGTACCGATTCGCCCGTCGCGGACATTGTTACCGCAATGGCGCAACCGCCTGAGGGGGCCACCACGACGGATACTGCTGCCAATCTTGCGACCGTCCGGGTTATGAAGGCATGTTCAATGCAGCCGCCCTGGGAGTCAATTGCCAAGACAGCGGTGGACACTATCGTCGGTGCACAGAGCATTGCTCCCGACGAGATCGAAGACGCATTCGACACGCTCTGGGAGATGAAGGGCATATCAGATACAGGCGAGACCGCGCTCAAGCAGGTGGCCAACCAAGGGTACGCGTTGCATCATCTACATTCTGTAGGGCCCAATGCGGAGGCGGATCTTAAGGCTAGCCTGGCGCTTGCGTATCTGCTTTATAGCGATGACAGAGTTACGAGGCCCTCGACACCTCCAGGAGCAGCGGCAGGTTTCGATGAGCTGAACACGCTTATCAAACAGCCGGAGGATTCCTTCGCAGATGCAATCAGCAAGCGAATCTCTCGAACATCCAGTCTGCGAACGCTCTTTGGTGTGGCTCGCAACGATGGCGCAGTTCTTCCGCTGGCTATGAAGTGTGTCAACCTGATCGCGCAGGCCGACTCCGATATGGCCCACGTATCTCCTGCCTTTGTCATGTCCGAATGGGACCTACTACAGTCCGCAATGAACCAGGCTGATCTGAACTCTCTTCTGAAGCTGCTGGTTGACCGGCCCGGCTTCCTCGACGGTATTATGGAGTCGACGTTTGGCACTCAACTGGCCAGTCTGTATACGATGATTGTGCGCATCCTCAAGAAAGCTCCGAGCTTCGATTCCTGGTGCCTCAAGGGACTACAGTCGCTCGATGAGAACCAATGGTATGCGGAGATCAGCGGCGAGGGCGCTTGCTTGGATCTTGTCATTGCTTTGACTGCAAAAGACCCGACGCCAGGACTAGACGGCGCGTATGGTTCTGCAATGGCACAGCACGCGAGAAGCATCATGTCCGATGGGGTAAGCGTGCAGAGACTATCAAAGTCGTGGCCCGTTCTGATTGGCTATACGCGAGATGAATCTCGAAAGTCTCTCGCTGTCAACATCCGCAATGCAGCCATGGATGTTGATGGCCAGCTCTCAGACCAGTTTCTCGACATATACGGTGATGAGCTTATAGGTTCCAGAGTGCTGGGCGAGAATGGCGATGTTCTGGATAGGCTCCTAATCCCCGTAGCTTTCACAAAGCCTAGGGTGCGCCGCATCAACTGGCTCACGAAGCTGTTCGAGCAGAATCCAGGTATTCTGGCTGCATACGATTCCCAACAAGCCGCCGACTTCCGCACGACGGTTCGATTGCAGGCCAAGAGTGCTACGCGCAAAGCCCTGCGAAAGCACTATCAGGAACTGTACGACACACTGGATGGAAAGCAGTCATGAAGTGATGGCTATGGGAGGAACCGAAAAAGCCTATGCAAAGTAAATTCGACATCTATGACATCCTTGGCATACTGATTCCGGGCACATTGCTTGCCTGTCTCATTTCTCAACTCTTTCCAGCAGTTGTGAGCCACTGCGGTGCTGTCAAATACCCAGATGGGTTTGCAGTCATAGCGCTGATCGCGCTTTCGATCTTCGTGGGTCACGTGATTCAAGCCATTGCTAGCATTCTTGAGCCCTTACTTCACATTTCGTGGGGGGGGCGACCGTCAGATCGCGCCTTGTCGAAGGGGCTGGGCGACAGATACCTACCCGGGAATACGGCATCCCGCATTAGAGAGAAGCTGGAGTCAGTGCTAGGTAAGTCTGCGGGTACTCGCTCACTCTACCTGTACGCAGTCCAGCGAGCTGAAGGTGTTGGGCGCGTTGGCAAGTTCAACAGTCTCTATGCCTACCATCGAGCGGTGCTGACGGCACTCATTCTCGGCCTAGTGACGTTGTCCACAGCATATTGCTGGGGCTGTGCTGCTGACTGGCCGAGATTGGCAAAAGGTTTGGTATTCGTGGGGGCGTTGCTGATCATAGTGATTCTTTGGTACCGGTCAAAGCAGCGAGCATTCTACTATGTGCGCGAGGTATTGCTGACTGCTGAGCACGTCCTTGAAGGCAAGCAATCTGCGCAGTCTCATACTGATGCGAGTGAAACGGATTCCATTAATACTCAAAGTGAGGAGAACGATGACTAGTACGAACACTGCAAGAGATATTCTCTGGCCCGCCGATGGTAGCGGCATCTTGGCGCGTGTGGCTTTTCTGTATGTGGGTCAAGGCTCCAGTATCATAGTGCTTGCTGCTAATGGTGATAGCTACAAGACGATTCTGGCTGATATCAACTTAGACGAAAAGACCGGTGGAATCGACGTTCCCAACCTCATTAAGGATCTGGTGGGCGACGATGGACTTGATGTGTTTGTCAACACGCACCCCCATGACGATCACCTACGGGGTATCAAGGAGCTGGCCCAGAGTGTGAACGTCGGGGCCGTATGGCACTCGGGACACAATCCGGGCAAGAAAGGTGGCGACACGTACGATGACTTCAAAGCAGTCATAGAGCAGGTGAAAGAGAACGGCGGCAGTGAAGTGACCATGGAGGGCAGCCGCGACGAGCAGCAGATCGGTGATCTGCATTATTATGTGCTCGCACCTGCAGAATACGTTGTGGACGAAATAGAAGGCGAAGATGCAGACGCACGTTATGCGCGAGTCCACGAACAGTGCGCGGTGCTTAGACTTGGCATAGATCCTACGTGGGTTATGATCACGGGTGACGCTGACCGAGACGCTTTCGAAAAACATATCGCGGATTACCACAAGGAAAGGCTGCCCGCAGTGGTCCTGGATGCACCTCACCATGGGTCACGCTCGTTCTTCCGTTACTCTGACGAAGACGAACCTTACACTGCAGCTCTGGATGCCATATCCCCCGACTACGTCATCGTGTCTGCCCCGACTTCTGATGAAAGTCCGCACGGACATCCAGATAAGGAGGCCGTCGACCAGTATGTTAGCTCAGTTGGTGCTGACAGCATCCTGCATACTGGCGAGAATAAATACTCATTTATCTGTGACATATATTCCGATGGTACCTTTGGAGGCGTCGACCACGATAACGGAAAACTCGCTGAGAGCTATCCTCTGGGTGGGGGCGACGATGGTGACGGGGGAAATGAATGTGCTACGAGCTCCTCACTAGCAGCGGCGTCTAGCAGACCAAGAAGTGTTATCGACCGAAGAGGGATGGGCGCTCGCTAAAGATGGGATTCTCGTGGATCACACTTCACCCAAACTGGTATGTGCAGGAGCGGATGCTCCTGGAAAAGCACTATCCTGGGCTCAGGATAGATGAGAGCGCATTAAGGTCTGGAGTATTGGCGGTATACGGCGAGCTTGTAGTCAGACCACGAGGTGGAGCAAAGAGACACCCAGTCCGCATTGTGTATCCTGAGGGGACACCTTTCGACTACCCACTGGTGACGCCGCTGAAAGAGCTGCCTCGATGGGACGATAGAGGTGGAATTCTGAGCTGTCCTGAGCCTCAGTTCTTCGATGTCAGACATCAGATGCCAGTAGGTACATTGTGTCTATTCCAACGCGAGACGCGATCAGTAAGTGGTGGCGACGTACTCACAATTCTCGAGGTCCTTCGGCGTACCGAGCAATGGTTCAGGGGCCACTACACAGGACACTGGCCACCTGACACAGCGCAGAGCGAACTGGAGTCTCATTTTCTGCCGGTAACTGATGTCTTGATGGAGGACGCCTTCTTCGCGCCAGGTCTTCAAGGCTTTGGGAGAGTGTTCTTCGCCTTAGATCCCAGGCGGCAATGGGAGATTGACCATCAGCCAACTGATCTGCAGCGGTATGAGCTTGCGCCGATGATTCTGACTTGTCTTACAGAAGAACAGGGCATCATTCGGTCGGTGGATGCTCGCGAACAGCTTCAGCGGCTCTACTGGTGGATCGGAGATGAAAAGTGGGACGCCACGGGATTGGCGGCATCTCCCAATATGGCTCATGCAGAAGGCTCTTATCTGCGGCATGGATATTGGTGGTCGCTTCCTAACGAACCGCAACCATTTCACGATGGGAAAGGGCTACTGGCGCTCTTGGATTCCCTAGACCCCAAAGGGGGTGGTTGGGATGTAATCAGTAGTCAGCTAGGCACAGACTTGTCACTGCGGACTGTGCATATCATTGGGCTGAAATACCCTTCGCGCGGCGGCGATAGTGAGTGGCTGATTCTGGCTCTACTGGAGTCAGCTCCCAAGACTCGCGGTGACGCGCTGATCATTCGATCTGATGCAGAACGGCGTAGCAGCTTCGAGAACGCCCGTGTTGTTGCCATGAGAGTACATAGGCTTCAGCCAGCCGCACTTCGACTAAGAAACACCGGAGTGGTCGACGACTCGATAGCAGCCAAGTCGGTCTTGCTGATAGGTCTTGGTGCCCTAGGTTCTTCCGTAGGTGAGCTTCTGGCAAAGGCTGGCGTCGGGAAATTCCGGCTTTGCGATTGCGATTCATTGATGACCAGCAACGTGACGAGACACGTCGGCGGCATAACCGATTTCGGCAAACTCAAGATCAACGTAGTCCTCGCTCGGATGCTGGAGATAAACCCCTATTTGAGTTTTGGTAATGAGGACCTAATCTCTGATTCCGTGACGTCATCTCTCGCCAGGTTGGTCGAACTCATCGGATCAGTTGACCTCACTGTATGTACGACCGCCGATGAGGGCTTGGAGTCTATCGTAAACCAGGTTGCCGTGATTGCTCAGAAGCCCGTACTGTATGCTCGTTCAATGCGCAAGGCTGATGTTGGTCGAGTGTTTCTCGTCCGTCCAGGGATTGATGCCTGCAAATGCTGCATAGCAGACTACCGTGTTGATCGACAAGAAGGCAGATGGACTCCAGTTGATTGGATTGACGTCAGCGAGTCCGACGAGGATGTCCTGTTGCATGAGTGTGGTAGGCCAGTCATAGCAAGTAGCGCCGTCGATCTTTCATTTACAGCAGGTCTAGTTGCTAGAGTCGCCCTCGACGTTCTTGAGGGCAAAGAGGATGAGCACAATCATTGGCTTTGGTCGAAACTGCCTGCGCCAGATATCGATCCACGCTTGACGACAGGTATGTGCACGTTTAGCGGAACAATCCCCCGCAGGCCGGGCTGCATAGCGTGTCAAGAGCCCGCATTTGAGGAGCTTATACTGTCGGATGAGGCCATGGCTACCATTATCAGTGAGACTAAATCATCACCAATGTGCGAGACCGGAGGAGTGCTTATCGGTTTTGTTGATGAGAACAACAGGGCCGTCGCTCTTCGAGCAACAGCACCTGGTCCTAATGCTGTGCGCACTCCGACCCTTTTCGAGCGAGACGTCGTCTTCACTCAATCCGAGGTAGATAGGGGGGCTTTGGAACTCGGTGAACGAGGCATGTACATTGGGGAGTGGCATTCGCACATGAACCATAGTATCGAGCCCAGCCATCTAGACGTCGCGTCGCTTTCAGGGATATCGAGTGCTCCCAACTATCTTACTAAGTGCCCTGCAATGCTGATCAGCGGATTGGATCCCAACGGCACTCTGGTTAGCAGGTTTGGTGCTTGGGCTTTCCCAGTGGGGGGACGATTCTACAGCATCAAATACAGCACGACCTCCAATGTGGATGCACTATCGCTCAAGCCGAAAACTAGTACAGGTTGATGGATGGAAGTGTGAATCTCAATAACGGTTGCTCACGGTACCTGGAACAGACTGAGAGGACAACTTTAGTCACTTCTTGCGGGTGTGAAAACGGCCGTGCTTCACGCGATCTGCCGGTATGTGGTACAATGTAGATATGGACGAGGTTGCCTCTTAGATTCTTTTGGACTTGAGAGAAAACCGCCGTCACTTTTTGCGGAGGGAACAATTCCTCCACCAAACAACCGAACACAAAGTTTCTGTCTACCAAAAGCTCCGGCGATGTGATTGCCGGGGCTTTTGCCACTTTACGCGTGGGATTTGTGCTCATGGGCGTGTGCCTCCGCGCAGGCGCCTGCGCACTGGGGTGATCGCAAGATTATCCCATCCCAAGCTCTCAGAAATAGAGCTCCCCAAAAAATTCCTCAGAGCCCCCTTGACAGCAGGCCAAATGCATGGCATTAATGTATATGTCGTGCGCAGGCGTCTGCGCATTTTATCGTGATCCGGGTGTAGTGCTCGGAAATGCCGAAGAGCAACAATCTGAAAGGTAAGGAAGGAGAAATGGTATGGAACGGTTACGCTACGTATTACTTGTGAGTTTGCTTGGGCTTGCTATTGGCTTGGTTCCTGCTTATGCACAAAGCTGGGATGTGGCCGCCGACTACTCTGCAACCCAGAACCCAAACGGCGTATGGACTTTGGGCTCCGTGGCCTCTCTTGGTGGAGCGCTGACAGCATATCCCTGGGCCTTCGATGCACAGAGCGGATCATCACTTCCCGGATGGACTGGTCCGGATAATCCGGGTATATTCATCAAGAACGTCTCGGACGTCGTTAAGCTCAACGCTACAAATGTGATAGAGCCGGGCAAGCTCTTCTGGCAGCCTGGAGACACTGAGTTTGTTATGGCCCGCTGGACTTCACCTGTGAATGGATACGTTTCGATCAGCGCCTTGTTCACGGCGCAGGACAACAGTGGTGGCGGTACGACTGATCCGCACGTTCTGAAGAATGGCGTTTCGATCTACAGCGGCGCGGTCGTCTGGGGTTTCTACGGAAGCTCGACCAACAACTACACTGACAGGATTGGGGATCATTCCTATGATACGTTCTCAACTGTCGTGCAGGTTGCAGTGAACGATACCATCGACTTTGCGGTCGGGATAGGCGGCGACAGCCAGGCCTGCGATGGTGCCGGTCTGGAAGCCACGATCACCGTTGTTCCGGAGCCATCAGGCCTGCTGGCTCTTGGCGGAGCGTTCGTGGGAATGCTGGGATTCGTGAGGAGAAGATCGGCTCGCTGAGGCCGAAGCACGCAACTATCGGTTCGGGCACGGCAGAATGATGCTCGACGTTTTGTGGATCGAGTAGGTGGGGTCGTCACCGGCCCCACCTCTCATACCGTACGTGCCGTTCGGCATACGGCGGTTCTGGGTGTGTCAGACATCTTTGGACTTGAGGGAAAGCCGGTGACAATTGTGCGGAGGGCACGTCTCCTCCACCAGACAGTTGAACACAGAGACTCTCTCTAACAAGAGCCCTGGTGATCGCCGGGGCTTTCGTCGTTTTTGCCCTTGCCATACGCACGTATCTCACGAAGCTTTTGGAGAGCACGTCTACAACTAACGGACTCTGTGAACGCCAGGGTCTGCAACTGACTTACGCTTTGACAGAGCGTTACGGGCCGGTGTATACTGAGCCGTGCCTACACGCGATGGCTCCGGCGAGCCGTCACTGTCAAATGATCCCACTTGTCGGGAACATCTCGGCCTTCCAGAACATGGACTGAGCTGACTCAGGTGGCAACATCATGATCACAATGCAATTGCGGTTTGCTTTCATCACCTGCAGCAAGGACCAGCCGTTCTATGGGCCGGTCAAGAAAGGTATGCAGGACGCGGCGAAGGCGATGAACGTCCGCTGCGATTGGCTGGGCACGGAGGGGGTCGACATCCCTGCGCAAGTGGACCTGGTGCGCCGGGCTGTGGCTGATGGCTACAGCGGCATCGCGCTCAGCATTATCGACCCAGAAGCGTTCGATGCCGTGGTCGAGGAGGCGATAGAGCACGGCGTGCCTGTGGTAGCCTTCAACGTAGACGACAACGCCACGCCCAACGCACGTCTCAGCGGCATCAGCCAGCAGTTCGTTCCCGCCGGCAGGACCCTGGCCGCACGAGTGGCCGCCGACGTTCCGCAGGATGCCCACGTGATGGCGCTGCTCCACGACCGCGGCATCTCGGCCCTTGATGAGCGTCTGGCAGGAATGCAGGAGGCACTCGAGGAGAAGAACGTTCAGTGGACAGTGGTGATCACAGGAATCGACGCCGCCAAGGCTGAACAACAGATCGCGGAGGCCCTGCGACAAGACCCCGACATTTGCGCGATCTTCGGCACCGGACTGGTCGACACCGAGGCCGCTGGACGAGTAGCCGAGAAGCAATCTGCCGGCTCCGGCATTTTGGTCGCGGGCTTCGACCTATCGCCTGAGACATTGCGGCTGGTCCAGACAGGCGGCATTCGCTGCACTGTAGACCAACAGCCCTATATCCAGGGCTTCTACCCGGTCGTTCAGTTGGCCCACTATGTTCGTTATGGCATCCGCCCGTCGAACATCGACGCGGGGGCTGCTATCGTCGATCGCGGCAACGTCGCCCAGGTGATCGAACTTGCGGAAGAGAAGTACAGGTAACGTCGGAGGTAGAGCATGCTTAACAGGAGCCAGCTAATGACATCACGGGAACGAATCCTGACCGCCCTGAACCACCGACAGCCTGGCAAGCCGCCCATCGATTTCGGAGGGCACCGCTCATCGGGCATCGCCGCAATGGCTTACCCGAAACTGCGCAAGGCGCTCGGACTAGAGCCCCGGCCGATCCGCGTCTACGACCCCATACAGCAGCTGGCGATCGTTGACACGGACGTGCTCGATCGGTTCCAGGTGGACACGATCGAGCTTGGGCGCGGCTTTGCGCTGGAGGAGAGCGACTGGGCAGACTGGACGCTGCCCGATGGCACTCCGTGCAAGATGCCGTCCTGGGCCTTACCGGAGCGCCAGGAGGGGCAGTGGGTTCTGCGGTCCGGCAGCGGCCGGGTCCTGGCCAAAATGCCCGATGGGGCGATCTACTTCGAGCAGTGCTACTGGCCTTTTCTGGAAGACGACGACTTTGACCGTCTGCCCGAGGCGCTTGCCGAGAACATGTGGTGCGGAATTGCCTCACCTCCCGGCCCTCTAGTTGGCGGGCCTGACGGCGCACAGTTGTTGGCCGAAGGCGCGAAGCGACTTCGCGCACAGACCGACCGCGCGATCATTGGGCTGTTTGGCGGCAACTTGCTCGAAGTGGGGCAGTGGCTCTACCGAATGGATCAATTCCTTATGCTTCTGGCCGGGGATCCGCAGCGGGCACACGAGTTTCTCGATCGCCTGGTGGAAATCCACCTCGCGAATCTTGAGCACTATCTGAGCGCCGTCGGCCCGTATATTGACATCATAGCATTCGGCGATGATCTTGGTATGCAGAACGGACCACAGATATCGCAGGCCATGTACCAGGAGTTCTTCAAGCCGCGGCACGCCAGGATGTGGCGGCGGGTCAAGGAACTGGCCAACGCGAAAGTGATGCTGCACTGCTGCGGTGGCGTCCGTCCGCTGTTGCCCGATCTGATCGAGGCTGGCTTGGACGCAATCAACCCCGTGCAGATCACTTGCACCGGTATGGAGGCCGCCGAGTTGAAGAGGGATTTCGGCGAGCGGCTCACTTTGTGGGGCGGCGGCTGCGACACGCGCTTCGTGCTCTCTCACTCCACGCCCGAAGCCATCCGCGAGCACGTTCGTGAACAAGTCTCGATCCTCAGCCCCGGCGGCGGCTTCGTCTTCCAGCAGGTCCACAACATCCTCGCCGACGTTCCGCCAGCCAACATCATCGCCATGTTCGATGCAGTAAACGCGGACGACTGAGTGATTCACGCTCTAGAACCTGCATGAGTGCGCTTGCACTGAGTGACGGCAGCGTATCTAAGCGCCGCGCTGCTTCCGCCAAGCCACGGAACAGCCACTCGAGGCCTGAGTGGCTGCCTCTAGCTTCTGCTTCACTTTGGCCATGCGCCTGCCTGCTTCCTCATTGGGTATACTCTTGTCATCCGTTGGCAAATCAGCGTGTTGATCACGTGCGAGGGGCTGACAGGCAGCATGGAATCCAACGAGCTCAACGACATCGCTGGCACAATCGGCGAGGAATCGCTCAAGCAGATATTCGAGGCGATCCCTACTCCCGTGGTCTACGCTCGCCTTGATGGCCCCGTAGTCTTCAGGAGTGCGGAGTTCAGGGGGCTGTTTGGCTACACGGATGAGGACGTTCCTGACGAAGAGGCTTGGTGGTCGCTGGCTTACCCTGATGAGCATTACCGAGAGACAGCGAGGACGGCTTGGCGGGGGGCAATCTCCAGCGCCCTACATGAGAATCGAAAGGTGGAGCCTCAGGAGTCGCTGGTCACCTGCAAGGACGGCTCCGTTAAGAACATCGAGTTCCTCACAGCCATCATCGGAGACTGGTTGCTCGTCATCTTCAGAGACGTAACCGAACAGAGGAAGATCGAGCAGCAGCTCAGGTTCACGCAGTATGTCGTGGACAGCATGTCCGACTTCGCGTACTGGATCAATCCGGAGGGCTGCTTTGTCTACGTAAACGATGCCGCGCTCAGGCACCTCGGCTACTCACGTGAGGAGTTCCTGCGGATGTGCGTTTGGGATGCCAATCCAGATCACCCACCTGAGGTCTGGAAATCTCATTGGCAGGAATTGCGACAGAACAAGAGGCTCAACTTCGAGGCCAGGATAAAGGCGAAGGACGGGCGGATCGTTCCCCTGGACATGACCGCAAACTATGTCGAGTTCGGCGGCAAAGAGTTCAACTGCGCCATCGGCCGCGATATCGGAGAGCGGAAAAGGGCCGAGCGGGAACTCAGACTGAGCCACGAGCTGATCGAGACCATGTCCGACATGGCATTCTGGATAACGGAGGATGCCCGCTTCATCTATGCCAACCAGGCTGCCAGTGACATCCTGGGCTACACCAAAGAAGAGATTCTGAATCTGACAGTCCCCGATGTCAACCCGGAGTTCCCAATGGACGCTTGGCCGGCGGAGTGGGAAGACTCTCGAATCAAGAGGCGCAAGACTATCGAGACCGTCAACAAGGCTAGGGATGGACGGATCATCCCGGTGGAGGTAAGCGTCAACTACGTCGAGATCGAGGGCCAAGGTGTCAGCTGCGTGATCACCCGTGATATCACCGAGCGAAAGAGAGCGGACGAGGAACTGAAGCTAACCCAGTTCTCCGTGGATCACGCTGCGGACGCTATGTTCCTGGTGCTGCCCGATGCTCGGTTCCAATATGCCAACGAAGCAGCAAGTCGCAACCTTGGCTACTCACGCGAAGAACTGCTTTCCATGACGGTGCTCGACATCGAGCCAGGCATGACTGCTGGAAAGTGGACCGAGCACTGGCAGGACACCATACGAGAGGGCTCGGTCATCCTTGAGACTCGTCACAGAGCTAAGGACGGTCGCGAATTCCCAGTCGAGGTCGTGGCAGATTACGTTGAGTATAACGACAAGCAGTACATCACTGCGTCTGTGCGCGACATCACGCAGCGCAAACAAATCGAAGAGACTGCCCGGCGGGAGAAGGCGCTTGCTGACGCGCTGATCGACAGCGCGCCGGGCTTGATATACATGTTTGACGAGCAAGGACGCTATGCACGCTGGAACAAGAGAGTCGAGCAACTGGGAGGCTACTCCAGCAGCGAAATCAGCCAGATGACAGTCGCCGATTGGCCTTGGACGGCTGATAGCAAGGAGCGCCTTCTGACGGAGGCCGGACGCGTGTTCACTACCGGATACGGAGAAGTTGAGGCCAGTTTCCGGGCAGTGGACGGCTCAATAAAGACCTACTACTTCACCGGTCTGCGAATGGTACAAGATGACAAGCCTTACCTCGTTGGTATAGCTGTCGACATCACCGAACGCAAACAGGCCGAGGAAGCGGCGAGGAAAGAGACAGCGCTGATCCAAGCCATATTCGACAGCGTGCCCGGTGTCTTATACCTCTTCAATGAAGAAGGCCATTTCGTCCGTTGGAACAAGGGACTCGAGGGGATAGTGCTCTTTCCGCCAGAGGAGATAGCTCACGTGCTGGCTATGGACCTGCCGTGGACCGACGAAAGCAGGCCGGTAGTGGAGAAAGCTGTCAAGAGAGCGTTTGACGAGGGCTACGTCGATCAGGAAGCAACTCTTCTGACCCCTCAAGGATTCAGGACGTTCAGGTTCACCGGCCTTCGGCTCATCATAGACGACGCGCCCCACGTCGTCGGGATGGGATTGGACATCACAGAACGGAAGCGAGTCCTGGAGGAGTTGGCTCTCACTAATGCCGAGCTTATCATAGTGAACAGGCTTATCTCGGAAACCGCCGGGCTCGCCGATCTTCAGTCCATACTCGATATGGCGGCGGATGAGGCCCTGAAGATCGTCGGGCTCGAGGGAAGCACCGTCTGCCTGATAGAGCCGGATGACGTCTTCAAGCTCGCCGCCCACCGGGCCACCTCCGACGCAACTATCGCCGAGATCGAGGAAGGAGTCATCAGGGTAGGTGAGTGCCTCTGCGGCATGTGCGCCAAGACGGGCGAGCCGCTAATACTGTCGACGAAAGAGGAGGTGCTCGACTTCGCCACCAGGGAATCTCAGAGGGGAGACGACATCAGGTTCCATGCAGCATTCCCCCTAATGGTCGAGTCCAAGTGCGTCGGTGTCCTGTGCGTGTTCACCAGAACTGAGAAGAAGCCTTCCGAGCGAAGTCTGAAGCTGCTTGAGACGGCCTCGAAACAGATAGCCATAGCCATAGAGAGGGCAAAGTTATTCCAGGAAGTGAAGCGCAATGCAGAGGAGCTGGAGCAGAGGGTCCTGGACCGGACAGCCCAACTGGAGACTGCAAACAAAGAACTGGAGGCCTTCAGCTACTCAGTCTCTCACGACCTCCGTGCTCCCCTGAGGGCCATAGACGGCTTCAGTCTGGTGATACTGGAGGATTACTCGGACAGACTCGATGATGAAGGCAAAGGCTATCTTAGTCGCATTCGCGCGGCGGCTGTCAGAATGGGGATACTGATAGATGACATTCTGCGACTCTCACGCGTGACACGCGCTGAGATGGTTCGCACGAACGTGAATCTGAGTGACCTGGCCGCCTCCATCGCGTCCGACCTCGTGGAGAGCCAGCCCGAGCGCAGGGTCGATTTCGTTATACAGCCGGATATGACGGTTGACGCAGATGCCAACTTGATGAGGATCATGCTCGAGAACCTGATAGGAAACGCGTGGAAGTTCTCCAGCAAGCAGGAAGTCGCGCGTATTGAGGTCGGCGTCACCGGTGAGGAGGACAAGGCGATCTACTTCGTTCGGGACAACGGCGTCGGATTCGACCCGGCGTATGCGGGCAAGCTGTTCGTGGCATTCCAGCGGCTGCACACTGAAGCTGAGTTTGCCGGCACGGGCATTGGCCTGACCACTGTCAAGCGGATTGTCAACCGCCACGGCGGCGAGGTTTGGGCGACAGGCGAACTCGGAAAAGGGGCAACTATCTACTTTACGTTGGGAGGTGAGCAGTAAGGTGCACCGGACAACCATTCTACTTGTCGAGGACAATGAAGACGACGTCGATCTCACGCTGCGGGCGCTGTCCAAGCATAACCTGCTGAACAAGATAGTCGTTGCACGCGATGGGCAGGAGGCCCTCGATTTCCTCCGGCGACAAGGTGTGTTTGCCAGGGTTCCCTCCCCCGACTTGATCCTGTTGGATTTGCGACTGCCGAAGGTCGACGGCCTCGACGTGCTGCTGGCGGTAAAAGGTGACGACCAACTCACTCGGATCCCCGTTGTGATCATGACCTCGTCGCAAG
>CAZFYZ010000009.1:45552-56296 GCA_964523735.1 uncultured bacterium
TTGCACGTGATGGGCAGGAGGCTCTGGATTACCTGTTCGGTTCGGGGGACTATGCCCAACGTCCGAATGAGGAGATGCCGGCCGTGGTGCTGCTGGACCTCAATCTGCCCAAGAAGAGTGGTCTGGAGGTGCTTGCCGAGATACGCGCCGACGAGCGCACGAAGTATGTGCCCGTCGTGGTGCTGACAACGTCACTCGAGGAGAGCGACGTCGTCAGCAGCTACCAGAAAGGGGCCAATAGTTACGTCAGAAAGCCCGTCGATTTCAAAGAGTTCGTCGATGCTGTGCAGAGTCTGGGTATCTACTGGATGCTGCAAAACGAGGTCCCGGAGTGTAAGAACGAGTGTGCGCCATAGATTTCAACTTGAAGCTTCTTGTTGTAGAGGACTCCGAAGACGATCTCCTGCTCATGGTCCGCGAGATCAAGCGCGGAGGCTACGAGGTCGACTACACGCGAGTCGAAAGCGAGGATGAGATGCGGACCCAACTCGCTGCCGCGGACTGGGACCTGATCATAGCCGATTACACTCTTCCCAGGTTCTCCGGCCTGGCGGCGCTGAATGTTCTGCGCGACACGGACTTGGACATCCCGCTCGTCATCGTCTCCGGTACGATAACCGACGAGACCGCAGTGGCAGCGATGAGAGCCGGAGCGAGGGACTATCTGATGAAGGGCAACCTGCGACGGCTGGCCCCGGTAGTCGAGCGCGAGGTTGCCGAACGCAGGGAGCGGGCTGAGCGCAGAAAAACGGCAGAAGACTTGAGGCGCCGCAAGGAAGAGGAGCTTCGTCTGAGACAGGAGTCCGAGGCTGCGTCAAAGAGATTCCTGCGCGACACGGTCTATGCGGTCACCGATGGCAGGCTCAGCCTTATAAGCTATGAGGAGGCTGCAAGTCTTCTGCCCACGAGCTGTCAGACCATAGAGCTTCACTCCCCGCACGAGCTGAGCACGGTCCGAGCGCAAGTTGCGGAAGCAGCGGC
Source organism: uncultured bacterium (assembly GCA_964523735.1). GTDB lineage: Bacteria > Armatimonadota > UBA5829 > UBA5829 > UBA5829 > CAZFYZ01. Next base: position 46,534 of record CAZFYZ010000009.1, read on the forward strand.
GGAGACCGGCATGGACGAAGATCGCGTTCAGGCCCTGGTCGGCGCCGTTGGAGAAGCTTCGGCCAACGCCCTGAAGCACGCACAAGGGGGCACCATAGCGATCTGCCGCATGGCGGACAAGATCCGCGTCGGCATCGGCGATAGTGGGCCGGGGATCGAGTCCCTCATACTCCCTACCGCAACCCTGATGACCAGGTTCTCCACGAAACGCTCCATGGGCTTCGGTTTCGCGTTGATGCTAACGTCGGTAGACGCCGTGTTTCTCGCAACGGGCCGGGAGGGGACCTGCATCATCCTCGAACAGGCGGTCGAAGTCGCCAGTTCGGAGTTGAGTCTGGCCCAGCTTCCGGACGTCTGGTAAGCAGAGGCCGTTGCGATAGAGTTGTAGCGGGCGTCTCTGACGCCCCTGATAGGCGTCGGAGACGCCTGCTACAACTGCGGATCGCGGGAAGAAGCGATCTATCGCAACTGCCGCAAGTAGCGCGTTACGGCCCCGGCAGCAGTTCCACCTCAAACCGCTGGCATATCCCTGCTGGTTCGTGTAGTTCCTCTGGATCGCCACGACGCGCAAGTTTCCGCTCGGCAGTCTCCGTACGGCACGTCTGGCGAGCCGGCGTGCAGGAAGCCCAAGCCGGCGTGATGAAAGGAAGAGTGTGTTACCCGCGCGTCTGAAGCACGCGCCGGGTCGTTTTGAATAGCTTGAGGCACTTTCTGGAATGACGTCTACCGCAGGGCGATATCTGCCTTCAGATCGAGTAAAGAGAATCTGGCACCGGGTCAAAGCCCAGCCAGATGAGATGTTTCTGCCAGTCTTCAGGAGCTACTACTACCTCGAAGGCTGGATGGAGAACAAAGACCAGCCGTTTGCCGGTCGAGTGGCCGCTGCACTGTGCAATGTCATAGAGAACATGCCTTGTCTGCTGACGCCGGGCGATATCCTCGTGGGAGAAAGCGGCGAGCGTCAGATGGACGAGATCATCGAGACGCCGTACGTGAACGAGCGCATGTACGACCGCATTGCATCGAGTGCCCTCACGAACGACCAAAAAGCCCGTATGATGTCGTGGCTGGACGAGGATCCATTCGCCTTCCAACAGCTTTCGCCTGTCGCTCCCGATCCACCCGAGCTGCAAACAGCCTCCGAGCACGGAGCTGTCGCTGTCTGGGGCGTGATCCATTGTCACAGCATCCGCGACTATGCGAAGGTCCTCAGGCTCGGGTTCAATGGGATTAGAGCTGAGGTCGAGGCCGCGATCTCGAGCCTCCCTCTGGCCGATCCTGACGCTGCCAACCGTCTCGGCAACTTGCTCGCGTTCAAGATGCTCTGTGAATCGGCTGCGAAGATTGGTCGTCGACACGCCGATGAGGCGCGACGGCTCGCTCTGAGGTGCGACGACCCCGACCAGAAGCGCGAGTGGGATAAGATCGCCGAGATCTGCGAGCGGGTCCCCGCCGAGCCAGCCCGCAACTTCCGCGAGGCAGTGCAGTCTTTGTGGTTCGCTCACATTATGACGGCCTGGGAGGACGGCATCAACGCCAACGGCATCGGGCGTATCGACCAGTTCCTGTGGCCGTATCTCGAGGCCGATCTAGCAGCCGGGACGATCACAATGCCTGAAGCCGCTGAGATCCTCGCCGCGCTGTGGATCAAGCTCTACCGGCCTTACGACGTGCAGCAGATGATGATAGGCGGCCAGCTCCCCGACGGCACTGACGCCACCAATCCACTGAGCTACCTGGTGCTGGACGTGACCGAGGGGCTTGGGTTCATCAGGTGCCTATCCGCCAGGCTTCATCGGGGCAGCCCACGCGAGCTGGTATCCCGATGCGTCGATATCCTGTCGATCGGAAACGGCGTGCCGTTCTTCTTCAACGATGAGGCGCTTATCCCTGCCCTCGTTAGCAAGGGGATTCCCTTGGAAGACGCCCGTGGGTACGCCGCGATCGGCTGCATCGAGATCACCATCCCCGGCAAGGCCTGTCCCCACGCCGTGAGCCACTGGATCAATCTGGCCAAGTGCCTGGAGTTGGCGATCAACGACGGCCGCGACCTGCTGGATGGCGTTCAGGTCGGGCCGAAGACCGGCACGCTGGCAGACCTCAAGTCTATGGACGACGTCCTGTCCGCCTACAAGACACAGTTGGAGTACTTCACCGAGCTTGCAGTCTATGGCTCCAACTCCCTCGAGGTAGCGGGCAGAAGCCGTTACCGTCTGCCTTACCTGTCACTGCTCACTGATGACTGCATCGCGCGGGGGTCGGACATCGTCGAGGGCGCCGCGCGATACAACTACCATTCGAGCGCCGCGATGGGGATTCCCAACGTCGCGGATAGCCTCGCTGCGCTTCATAAGGCGGTCTTCACGGACAAGAGCGTCAGCCCAAGCGACATGCTCGCCGCGCTGCGCGAGAACTACGCGGGGCGTGAGGACTTGAGGCTCTTCCTCAGGAACCGTCTGCCGAAGTATGGCAACGACCAGACATTGCCTGACAGCTACGCGGCCGAGCTTTCGCGGCAGTACTGTGAGCTTCTCGGGAGCTACAAGACCCCGAGCGGAGGCACGTTCTTCTGCCACCTGTTCACCTTCCAGCTTATGTTGAGCCATGGAAAGCTGACTGGCGCGTCTCCGGAGGGGCGGTTGGCGGGAGAGCCGCTTGCGTATAGTCTCTCGCCGGCGCAGGGCAGGGATAAAGAAGGGTTGACTGCCGCTCTCATGTCGTTGGCGAGGATCCCGCACCACCTTGCCGCCGCCAGCAGCTCGGCAATACTGGAAGCCGATCCTGCCCTGCTTGAAGGCGCGAACAGGGAGGCGTTCGTCGACATGCTGGTCACCGCGATAGATCAGGGCGTCGGCCAGCTTCAGTTCAACGTGGCAAATGAGGAGACACTCAGAGCAGCTCAGGATCAGCCCGATCTCTACAGCAACCTCTGCGTGCGCGTCTCCGGGTTCAGCTACCAGTTCTGCGCGCTCGACCGGGAGATGCAGAACCATATCATCGCGAGGACTAAGCACACCAGGTAATGCAAGAGATCAAAGGCCTCATCTTCGATATTCAGCGCCTGTCGCTCCACGACGGACCGGGGATCAGGACGACGGTCTTTCTCAAGGGCTGCCCGCTGCGGTGCCTCTGGTGCCACAACCCTGAGTCTCGTTCGAGCACGCCGCAGATCGCGTTCTACAAGACCAAGTGCATCGGCTGCGGGCGGTGCATTCAGGCTTGCACGAATGATGCGATCGTTCAGAATGAGCAGCGGATCGACAGAGCAAAGTGCAAGGCCTGTGGGGGATGCGCCGAAGCTTGCCCATCCGAGGCGCTGCAATTGATAGGGCGGGTTGCCAATGTCGCTGAAGTCCTCAAGACGGTGATGCGCGACGAGCCATTCTATTCCAGCTCAGGCGGTGGCGTGACGCTATCAGGTGGAGAACCGCTGCACCAGTTCGAGTTCTCGCACGCTCTCCTCAAAGCTTTCAAGGAGAACGGCCTGCACACAGCCGTTGAGACTTGCGGCCACGGCCCCTGGACCAAACTAAGAGAGCTTGCCGAGCTTACCGATCTCTTTCTCTACGACATCAAAGTGATAGACCCCGAGAAGCACAAGAAGCTCTGCGGCGTAGACAATGCTGTTCCTTTGGAGAATGCAAGGCGGCTTGCGGAACTTGATATCGAGGTTATCTACCGCACGCCCATCGTGCCCGGGCTGAACGACAGCGGCGATGACCTGAGGCTGCTCGGCGAGTTCATCCTCTCCCTGCCAAGTGAACGCAAGCTCGCGCTGATGCCGTACCATGGGATCGGAAGTGGGAAGTATGAAGCACTGGCGATGGAGTATCCGCTGGCTGACATAGAGTCGCCCGAGCATCTTGATCAGCAGAGCGCCGTGCTGGCAGGGATGGGCGTGCAACTGGTTGTCGACTAGCTGGACCTGCCCCCTCTCCTAAAGGAGGTGGGATGCGCTAGGATGAACACAAACCTGCCCCCTCTCCCCGTGGGGGAGGGCTGGGGAGGGGTCCGATCTGACAGGAGGTACCAACCTTGACAGAACACGAAGAACAACAAGAGAAGACATACGAAGTCAAAGACAAGCGCCGAGTGAACCCGGACGGAACCCTCAAGGAGCCGCAGGAGCCTGAGCCGGCGGTAGAGGAACCCGAGATGGCGGCCGAAGAAGAGGCCGAGCAGCCGGCTGCCGAGCCTCATGAGCTTCCCCACGAGCACGCCGATCTGCCCGTGCCGACAGTCTACGACATTCTGGGGCTCGCAGTGGGATTGCTGCAGGAGCAGGCCTGGCAGCGCATGGGCATACGCCTGGCGCCCGGGGCGAAAGAGGTCGAGAAGGACCTTGTGCAGGCCAAGATCGCCATCGACACGATCGTCTTCATCACGGACCAACTCGTCCCGCACGTTGGCGAGGAAGAGCGCAAAGCCCTGCGCGGCCTCATAGGCGATCTGCAGATCAACTTCGTCAGGCAGTCGTAGAAGACTGCCCAGGAATAGACAAGACAAGCGGTGGCGGCATCAGTGTCGCCACCCGGAGAAGCCTACTTCGCCCCCGCCTTCGCCGCCAGGAACTTGCCAGCCAGGTTCATCAGCTTACCGAAGTCGATCGGGCCCTCGATCTTCGCCACCTCGACACGCTTCACGCTCTTTCCATCCTGGGCCGTGGTTCGCACTCGGAAGCCGTAGAGCATATCCGCGTTGTTTTGCATGAAGATGCCCATTGTGCCCTGAGGGCCCTTCGACTGCCAGAACACCTTGGACCACTGGCCTGCCGGGAGGCTCTTCGCGTAGAAGTCTATTACCTGCTGCTCGGTCACGCCCTGCTTCGTGACATTCACCTGCCGGAACAGCATCAGGCGAACGTCCTTGAAGATCGCAGCGATCTCATCGGGATTGATCGCCTCCGCCGCATCGCCCAGCTTGCCTGCCGCCAGTGGCAGCATCACGCCGAGCATCGGCAGGATTTCCTCGTTGGTGATGTTCATCTCCATCGTCGATTCGCCGCCGGGGTAGACGGGCAAGTCGTTCGCCGGACGCTCGGTCTCAGCGAGAGCGGTGCAAACCAAGAGTGTTACCAGCAGTAATGCAGCACATATCTTCATATCTCTACCTCAGTTACATCCTCGTTACAGCAGTTGTCCGATAAGGTCAATCTGCCATACCCACTACCACAAGCGCGGCTATCAGCAAGACGAGTTGACTCAACCGCTCGCCCGAATCCGCGCCGTGATACTTGCCGTCCTGGACGTGAGTCGGGAAAATCTCCTGCTCAGCACTGATCAGCCTGGCGAGCATCAGCGCGTGCTCGATATCCGGCAAAACTCCACCGATCGCGCCCCAAAACGCCGATGAGCCGGTCCCCTTCCATTCTGCCAGACCAGCGAGTGCGGCAGCGATCAGCACCGCCTCGATCTTGGGATCGAAGTCCTTGTGGGGCAGTGCATCCGCGACCAGGTGTGAGAGAACTCCGCCCGCAAACGCGCCTGGCTTGCTTCCGGCGAGTGATCCGACCGCTGCGCCGATGGCCGCATGGACGATTCCTGTCAACCGCCTATCCCGCAGAGCTTCTTATAGATCGATGTCACCCGCTTCACGTAGTTCTGCGTCTCGCGGTAGGGAGGGATGCCTCCGTACTTCTTCACGGCGCCCGGTCCCGCGTTGTAGGCCGCCAGCGCAAGGGCCAAGTCCCCAAAGGTCAGGTCATTCCACTGCTTGCCTTTGGCGGTTCTCTCCAGCATACTCTTTATATACCGCGCCGAGCCGTAAATGTTCTCGACGGGGTCGTAAGCATTGTTCACACCCAAACCGGCCGCAGTGGTCGGCATCAACTGCCCCAGCCCCATCGCCCCGCAGTGCGAGGTGGCCTCGATCCTGAAGTTGGACTCCGCAAGTATCACCGCGCACACCAGTCGGGCGTCGATCTTATACTTGAGGCTGAAAGCGATGATGCTGCGCGCGATCGTATCGGCCTGCTTGTCCGAAAGCTTCTTGTTGAAGCCTTTGACGGCTTTCTTGTAGGCCAGAATGACCTCGTTCCACGAGGCCGCCGCTGGGGCAGTCGTCTTCGTGGCAGTGTTCGCCGCAGGCGCAGGCTTAGGCTTAGCGGCAGCCGCCGCTCTGGCCTCCCTGGCGTGCTGGTCCGCTTCCTCGATCCGTCTGATCTCCGCATCATAGGCGCAGCAGATAAGCTTGAGATCGCTGAGGCCGTGGATGGACCCCTCGCCGACCTTCACCAGGCACGCCAGGTCGACGCCAGGGTTGTCAGGTGCAACTGAATCGAACTCCACGAGGAAAGAGGTCTCAGCGGCGCGCACGATCATGACATCGCCCGAAAACCCGTTCAGCCGACCGCGAATCTCGACTACTTTGCCGATCGAGCCGCCAGGATCCGCCTGAGCTTGCTCGATCTTGAGTAGAGGCTGCTTCTTCCGGGCCGCCAGGTAGTCTTTCACCGCCAACGGCTGGGTCGCCGCGCACGGCAGACTCAAAATGGCGATCAGAGCGAATGATATGAGGAGTCGGAGTCGCAAGAGCAAGTTCCTCCGATTACTAAGACGGACAAAGCCGATCCATGGTTCACGCAAGAACGGCGGCTGGAAGTCGCCGCCGCACAAGTAGAGTATACCATCCCCACGCGTGAACAAGCAAAACTACCTGAGTTTCCGCACCATCCCGAGCAGCTTTCTGATCCGGCGCAGTGGCTCCGATGACTCAGCCTTGGTTCTTCCAACAAGAAGCGCCTGCCTTACCCCGTCCAGTGTGGGACTGCCGACTTCAAGAACCGTGTAGCAGCTGCCGATAGCGTTCAGGTAGTGCGCGTCGCTGGTCCCGATCTTGGCCATGTTCAGCAATCGAGGATATGTTGCCAGTGCCCGGTTCTGCTGCACGAGTCTGTCGGGAAAGACTGAGCCGCACTCCACCTCGACCGCGTCAAATGGCGCGTCGAATACCGCGTCCCCAATTCCGGTTGAGTGGTATGGATGCACCGCAATAGCCAGCCCCCCAGCTTTGTGGATCGCGTTCACCGTCTCTGCCGGCGACAGGTTCTCCGGCATCTTCTCCGTTACGAACAGAGCGCCGATGTGACCGGCCTCGCTGTTAATCTCGGTACAGGGGATCACCAGGAAATCCTCCCGCAAGATCCCCCGCCGCTTCATATCCTCCGCGCATCGCATCGCATCAAGAGCGCCATCAACGGTGTTGTGATCCATGATCCCGACACCATCCATTCCGAGAGCCGCCGCCACTTTGAGAACGCGATCCGGCCTCGAGACGCTGCAGTGAGAGTAGAGGGTATGAACGTGGAAGTCAATCGCCAGTGTCCCGGGCGAGCTGACAACATGCGGCCTGCCGGCCATCCTGAGCAGAGAGTTGACCAGCCTGTCCCAGCCGTCGAACCACCAGTACTTGCACGCCCGGTCCTTGCGCGTTGGAGCATGATAGTGCTGTGGCGCTTGGGTATTAGGCACGTCCGGCAGCTTGTCCCTGTGCTGGATCGGCGGTTTCACTGGGCAGAGGAATAACCGTTCGGCTAGCGAAACTGGGGATGAACCGGCCGAGCAGATCATGCATATCCGTCTCGTCACCACGCACGATGATCTGCCGAGCGTGCCTGGTGAAATCAGAAATCTCGGTCAGCTGCAGTCCGCCACAGCAGCGAACCACCGACAGACCTTTGCAGAACGCGGGTTCCATCGATTCGTCCGGCCCTATCAGACCTTCGTGAAGCTTCTCACCTGGCCTGCAGCCTGTGAAGGACACTTTGATGTCCCTGTCAGGCTCGTGACCGCAGAGTCGGATCATGTCGTGAGCCAGGTCTAGGATCCTGACAGGTTGTCCCATGTCGAGAACATAAAGCTCCCCGGATTTCCCCAAGGCCCCTGCCTGAAGCACCAGCTGCACGGCTTCAGGGATGGACATGAAGTATCGCGTCATCTCGGGATGGGTGACGGTAACAGGCCCGCCACTCTTGATCTGCTCGTGGAATAACGGCACAACGCTGCCGCGGCTGCCCAGCACGTTGCCAAACCTGACAATCACATAGGTGGTGCCTCGATAACGACTGACCATCGCGCGGCCGATCTCTTCGCATAGCCATTTCGTCGCGCCCATCACACTGGCGGGGCTCACGGCCTTGTCGGATGAGATCATAACCATGTGTTCGATGCCGTAGCGCCCGCACGCTTCGGCGATAATCTCTGTGCCGATCACGTTGTTCTGGACGGCCTCGAGCACGTTGTCTTCCATTATGGGCACGTGTTTGTGCGCGGCAGCGTGAAACACTACGTCGGGCCGGTAGCAGCTGAACACCTGGTTGATGCGAGCCTCGTCGGCCACCGAAGCGATCACCATCTCCACACGCTCGACCATGGCCGGATGGTGCTCGCAAAGCTCCTGATGGATACCGTGGATGGAGTTCTCTCCGTGGCCAAGTAGAATCAGCGTCGTCGGGTCCAGCGCAATGATCTGTCTGCACAACTCCGAGCCGATCGAGCCTCCCGCGCCGGTGACCAGTACACGCTTGCCGCCGACCAGATCGCCAATCTCCGCGATGTTGATGCGAACAGGGGGCCTGCGCAGCAAATCCTCCACGCTTATGTCCTCGATCTGAGTCTGAGTCCGGCCCTTGATGACGTCCCTGATCGCAGGAATCACCTTGACCGGCACCTTCTGACGTCGGCAGGCCATCACGTGTTCTCTGATGTCCGCGCCGCTCGCCTGGGGCAGAGCTATAAGGACCTCGTCGACTGCACGGTCAGCCAGCAGCCCGTAGAGCTTGCTTAAGGGACCCAGAACCTTGACGTCACGGATGTAGACTCCACACTTTCTGGGTTGATCGTCGAGGAAGCCCACTACGTCATAGACAGCATCGCGATCCTCTCTCAGGGCATTCAGGACTCGGGCCCCATGGGAGCCACCGCCGAGTATCACCACTCGTCGAGGCGCAAGATCGCGCTTGAGAATGCCGACCGCCCTCCGGCCGTAGCTGTGGCCAATATTGGCGATGCGCAGCAGCACCCTGGTTCCGCCCACGAGCAAGATGCTGGTCATCCAGAAGACTATGAGAACAGGTGTGGCGTAGGTGAATCCGTTGTCTATCAGATCCTGCGTGAGGACCATCGCCATCAGGCTGATTGTCCCGGCGCAGATGATCCCGCGCAGTACGTCGAGGCTGGCAAAACGCCAGGCATACCGATACAACCTGAACATGGCGAAGATCGCGATGTAGAGGGCCAAAGAGATCGCAAGGCTCAGCGAATGGGGCAAAACGTAGAGCTTAAGAACCGAGTGGAGTGGCTGGTGATCGTAGCGGAGCCAGAGTGACAGGATGAGCGCGCCCATCACCGCCAGGATGTCTCCGATCATCAGCAGCATTATGGCGGAAGGTACCCGCGATCGGGAGTATAGTCTACTCGATAACTGGTCCATCCTATCTACCAACCTCCACAACGGCCAAGGCCATCTTCAGGCGGCCCGAGCAACACATTCTACAGACGCCTCAAGCTGGCTGCCGTTGCACCCTGCCCTTAAGATGCCGCGCAACAACCAGGCAGGCTCCAACTCGCGCCGGTCTGTATCTTACCAGCGCTAAGTCCTACTCGAAACTCGCTGGGGCTGCTCGACCGACCAGAATCGTTCACGACGAGCAGCCAGTAGCTAGGGGGTATTCTAACACCGAGCATGCGCACTGTCAACCGCGGTTGGCGCAGGTAGCGTCAAGCCTTGTGTGTAGATTGCTTTGGTCGGTAAGCGTCATCCCACT
>CAZFYZ010000010.1:0-11038 GCA_964523735.1 uncultured bacterium
TAAAGAAGTCTGCCAAGTGGATTGTCGGCAAGGAGGTCAGATCTCGAGGTGACTGGTCAGTCAAGCGGCCGGACCTCGAGCCCGGCGGATGGTACTTTGAGTTCGCAAACGAGTTCTACCCCGATATCGACGACACCGCAATGGTCCTGATGGCTCTCCGCAAGACGGCGGACGTGCCGGGCAAGGAAGACGCCTGCAGGCGCGCGCTTACCTGGCTTCTCGGGATGCAGGGCTCGGATGGCGGATGGGCCTCGTTCGACGTGGACAACTGCAAGTCTGTCTTCAACAACATCCCGTTTGCTGACCACAACGCGATGCTCGATCCCAGCACCAGCGATATCACGGCCAGGATCCTGGAGATGCTCTCTTACCATGCGTTCTCTCCCGAGAGCCGGGTCGCACAGCGGGCGATCGAGTTCCTGCGCCGCGAACAGGAGCCTGACGGTTCGTGGTTCGGCCGTTGGGGCGTCAACTACATCTATGGCACATGGCAGGCACTGAGGGGGCTCGACCGGATTGGCGTGCCGCACGACGACCCAATGATGCGCCGGGGGGCCGAATGGCTGAAAAGCGTGCAGAATGAGGATGGAGGCTGGGGCGAGAGCTGCATCTCCTACTATGATCCAAAGTGCAAAGCTCAGGGTCCATCAACCCCTGCCCAGACCGCCTGGGCGGTGATGGGGCTGATCAGCGCCGGCGCGCCGATCAGCAAGCAAGTGCAGGCAGGGATCGACTACCTCTTGCGCACGCAGCAGGCGGACGGGTCGTGGAACGAGGAGGTTTTCACGGGCACAGGTTTCCCCAGGGTCTTCTTCCTGCGATATCACCTGTACAGGCAGTCATTCCCCACGATGGCGCTGGCCATGTATAGCAAGATCCGCGGTCTTGGGGGCAGATATCGCGCGATCATCCATCCAGAGCCGGACCCCCAGACCTGGATATGAGATTCCCTATTGGCCTCACGACCTCGTTAGGCGCATATATCATCCGCAGGAAGCTGGCGGGTGAGCGGTTCGTGCCGTTGGTGCTGATGCTTGAGCCGCTCTTTGCCTGCAACCTGCACTGCACGACTTGCGGCCGTATTCGCGAATACAAGGACCGCTCCTCCGAGATGCTCAGTCTGGAGGAGTGCCTCTCCGCCAGCCGCGAATGCGGGGCGCCGATCGTGTCGATTTGCGGCGGCGAGCCGCTCATATACCCCTGGATCGCGGAGTTGGTGGAGGGGCTGATCCGGATGCGCCGATATGTCTACCTGTGCACGAATGGCCTGCTGCTTGCGGAGAAAATCCGCCTTCTGAAGCCGTCAAACAGGCTGCTCCTGAATGTGCACATCGACGGGCCGAGAGAGGTCCATGATGTGGTCGTCGAGAAGCCGGGCGCCTTCGACGCGGCAGTTGAGGGTATCAGAGCCGCCAGAGAGCTTGGCTTCTCGGTCACAGTCAACACCACGGTCTGCAAGGAAACCGATCTGCGGCAGATCGATGGGCTGATGACCGAGCTGGACCAGCTGGGCATTGCGACCTACATGCTTTCGCCCGCCTACTCCTATGAGGCAATCGAGGACCAGAGCTGCTTCATGAGCCGCAAGGAAGTGCACGCCAAGTTCGCGGACATAGATCAGATCGCGGGCAGGCACCGGCTGGCCGACACTCCGGTCTACCTGGAGTTTCTGCAGGGCCTGCGCGAGCTTGATTGTGCTGCCTGGGGCAACCCTACTCGCAATGTCGCCGGCTGGCGTTCGCCGTGCTATCTTCTGGCTGATCGCCATTATCGCTCCTACCGGGAGCTGATCGACCAGACCGACTGGTCCGCCTACGGCCCCGGCGCCGACCGCCGCTGCAAGAACTGCATGGTCCACTGCGGATTTGAGCCCTCCGCTGCCCTCATGACCAACAAACGCCCAGGCGACCTCTGGAAGATGCTTCGCTGGCAGTTGTAGCCAGCGTCTCCGACGCCGGAAGGAAACCAAGCAACCCACCCAGAACGCTCCCTTGAATGCTGTGCACAATTCAAGCACATCATGAGAGGGGCTCCGGACAGGTTGATGGGAAACACGCTAACAGGACGTCAGAGGCTAACCGCCACTCTAGAGGGTCGGCCAACCGACAGGCTCTGCTGGACCACCCTTGTTGATCACAATACCATTGGGCTGCTCCCGGCCGATAAGCAGGGGATGGGCTGCGTAGACTTCTACCGGTATGTGGGCTGCGATATCCTGCAGTTGGGAGGATGGGGCATCGGGCCGGACATCACCGGCAGCAGGCTTGTGAGGCCTGGCGTCGAGACGGAGATCTCTGTCGAACCCGATGGGACGACCATCACACGGGAGCACAGCAGCCACGGCATCCTGACCTCGGTGTCCAAGGTGCATCCTGTCGAGTACCTGGTCAAGGACGGGGAGAGTCTCCGCACGTATCTGAAGACGTGGGAGGAAGCATACTACGAGGCGGAGGATCACACTGTCAACTATGCCAACCTGATGAACGCAGTCGGCGATGATGGCATCGTCACGGTCTTCGCGTGGCCGACCGCGCTGCCGTTCCTCCTCGAGATCGCGGTAGGCATGGAGAACTTCTACTATCTGCTGCAGGACTATCGGGACGAGATGGAGGCGCTGATAGAGTGCATCGATCGTGCCAACCTCGGAAGGTGGCGACTGCTTGCCGAGGGTCCGTGGGACGTGTGCATTCTGGCCGAGAACACCAGCACGCGCTACATCAGCCCGGCGATCTATGAGCGCTACAATCTGCATTCGCAGCGAGCTTTCGTGGAAGCTCTGCATGCGAGAGGCAAGACTGCGATACTGCACATGTGCGGGCATGTCCGCGACCTGCTGCCGATGATCAAAGAGACCGGGGCAGATGGCATCCACACGCTCACCCCTCCGCCGCTTGGCGATACGCCATGGGAGCTTACGCTGGACGTGCTGGGTGAGGACACGATCATCTTCGGCTGCCTGACGCCCGACATCTTCCAGACCATGCCCGTCGACGAAATGGGTCCGGCGCTCGACAGGCTTATCAGCCCGCGCCTGCGCCAGTCCCGGTTCGTGCTTGCACCCATGGCCGATGGCATCCCGACACGGATCGAGCGATTCCTCGCGATCAGGGACTGGGTGCTTTCAAGAGCGAGCTAGCTTTTGGAAGAACCGTATCAAAGCACGCCGCGGGAGCCCGGCCCCCCTCGATATGGCCCCAGACCGGGCCTACTCGGGACCTGCGGTGGTGTTGATTCCCTCGAGCGTGGCCAGCGCTCCACATCCACGTTGTTCGAGAATGGCCAGTGGTGCTATAATCAGCTCAGCTACAATGCCGGAGGGTTTCGCCCACAAATGGCCCGTCACAATAGCAAGCATGCGAAGAACCGCAATAGGCATATGAACGAACCACGGTTCGTGGGCGTTGCGCCGCCCAATCTTATACGCGAGGACTTCGCGGCGCTCGATGCCAAGGTTACGCTCCACTGCGCCTACGACGTGGAAGAGCTGATTCTGATGCAGTCTATCGAGGGCCACGCACACGCCGGGCACGGGCTCTTCTACGGCCGCCGCTTTCCGAATACCAGTGTGGACGACATCGCCCGGGCGCTGCGTATGGAGCCGGCTAGAGTCAAGGCCGATCGCCAGTACCTGATTGATGAGGTCATGGACTTCGCCGAGAGGGTTGTGGCGGGCGAGCGGATGCGCACGGCGGCCACGACCGACGGCGAGCCCCTGCTTCGCTGCGGCGCCCTAAGGCACATAGAGATCGACCCCCACGGGGTCCTGCAGGGCCTCTACGCAGGCGGCTTGCGAGATGATGCTGAGATCCGCACACTCGCCAACAAGCGCTACGGCGTCGAGATGGGCTATGGCAAGTGTTTTCTGGTGGATCAGCAGGTGCTTGCGAGACTCGGCCTGGACGGCTTCGATCTCTCGCAGCAGGCCCACGAGGATGATATCGAGGAGTTCGAGCGCGCGGGGTTATTCGCCAAGAACGGCGACCCGGATGTCGCATACATGTATGTGCGCTACAAAGTGGGGCCGGGCGCCTCGGACGATGCGGCAATCGTGATGGCCGGCAAGCTGTGGGGAATCTCAGCGGCAATAGGCTGTCTTCTGGCCGACGCGATCGACACGCTCGAGAAATACGTGCCGCTCTACTCCGACCAGGACTCTGACATCAGTCTCTACATTCAGCAGAACTACCCCAAACTTGGGCTGACGGTGGATGATGCCGTCGACCTGGCATACCTGTGCGCCATACCAGAGGATAAGAGAGGGGATCTGCCGGACAGCTCCCTCAGGCATCTGCTGGAAATCGACAGAAAGCACGATCAGTCGACGCTCGATAGCCATCTGGCCTACCTGGCGGGCCAGCCGTATGCCAAGATGGAGATGGACCATGGCCAGTGCACCAACGGCGAGTTCTACCATTATATAGACGAGCGCATCTCGTCCTTCAGACCCAAGCGCTAATGTCCGAACCAACAAAGGGGTGAATCGCAATGCATAAGTTTCTAGCTGTTTCGTGTGTTCTGATAGCTGTCTTGCTTGCCGGCTGTGGTGGCGGGGGCGGTGGCTCAACGACCGAGACACAGGACTTCGAGGTGACCCTAGCCGTCCCAGCGGGGGCGGCTCCTGATGGGGAAACGCCGCAGGTTGTCGAGAAGACCGCCCAGGACGTCCCCCTTCAGCCCGAAGGCTCTGCCTTCATCGCTGCGGCCGAGGGTTTGCCGCACGGCACCGTGTTTAGCTCGCCGGTAACCCTGACGTTCACACTGACGATCCCGCTTGCCACGGATGATTCAGTAGACCTGTTCCAGTACAGTACTGCGTCGGGCTGGACTCAGGTCCCGGGTGCTCAAGAGGTAGTTTCAGGTAACAGGCTGGTCGTCACCGTGAGCAACATCAGCGCATTCTCGGATGAAGGACACTTCGCTCTGTTCCTCTTGCCGAAGGGCTAGACATTTCGCGGTTCAGCGTTGCTCTCAACTGTGTAACATAGGTGGGGCCTCCCAAGCAGGAGGCCCCGTTCTCTTTGCGTGGCTTGCCGGTAGCTCCTTTGCGACAGAGCTGTAGCGGGCGACTCTGACGCCTCTCGAAGACGCCCGCTACGACCAAGGATCGCTGGACGGTCTATCGCGCCACTAAGCAAGGCTTGTACAAGAAGATGGCCCCGACAAAGGGTCGAGGCCATCCGTTCCGCGCTAGCAAGAAGACTGGGTTGCTAGCCTAAACCTGTCGCTTTCTCCTTGAGACCAGTCCGGCAAGACCGACTATCCCGGTGACCAGAGCAACCATCGATCCTGGCTCAGGAGTCTCGTAGATGTAGGTGACTGTCGCGCCGGCGGAGGCTTGCGTCATATAGTAGGACGCTATGTTGCCGGAGCCGGTGGTCTGCGAGTTGCCAAAGGCCGAGGCATTGTAGCTTACAGTGCCCGCGCCGATGAACTGCGCCATGTCCCCTGCCGTCATGTAGGTGAACGAGGCGGTATCTGTGCCAGCGAAGCCCGAGTAGACCTCACCGGAGTCGCCACCCCAGTCGAACAGGCCATCCGCGAACGGCAGGTTGACCACTCGAGTCTCAGACGGGGCCAGGGACGCAATCGTGGTGGCTCCCTGTGTGATCTGTGTGGTCGCCGCAAGCTTCAGTGTGACCGGGGCTGCTCCGCCCAGGTTCTCAACCCCGACGATGCCTTGGACGGACGACGTGAAGTCGAGCTGAACAGACACAAGAGTGCCCAGAGCCGGGTCGAACTTCTGCACCGCCAGCAACTGGTTGACCCAGTCGGTGGGGCTTGGGCCGATCGGTGTGGCCGTGTAGGACACGGTCGCCGCGCTCGCCGCGCCGGCAAATGCCATCAGCAGCAGCGAGATGATCGTAAACCTCAAATACAATTTCATCCTATCCTCATCCCCCATTCTGTACAGATTGGGCATAACGGTAAAACACATACAGCGATGACTACCAACCCACATGCATGCAAATATCGTGCCAATCAGCCATTAAGCTCAGGAATAGGAAATCGGCTGGCACGATAACGTTGCCCAAGGCACTGCGTGTGTGGTTCGCCGCTGAACTCAACGGCCTCTCGACGGAGCGCGTCCAGAGACACCTCAGGCTAGTCTCTGCAATAATCGTGCCAAAGCCAGCGTTTACCGGGGGAGAAGCGGGCGCACAGTCCGGTGCGAGGGGGGCGATACTGCCGATGCCAGGTAGGCACCGCAAGGAGCTGATCGGGGTGAGAACCTGGGGGCTGGGCCGCGCACTCCTCTTCGGATCGCGCGCGGCCCCACAACCCCAGCCCCTCCGTGGAAGCGGGAGAAGCCTGAGCTACCAGATCGAGATTCCCAGGTCGGCGGTCCAGTATTTGTCGGACTTGGTGCCCCTGAGCCGAATTGGCCGGGAGCCGAGGCCGAAACGCAGCTCGGCGCAGTATGCCGGTCGGTCCATTACCCCAACCGAGCCATAGTCCGTTCGGTAGGCGGGGATATACCCGGCGAGGAACTCCACGTTCCTGCTCGGGCGCAGAGCGAAGCCATATTCGATGCCCTGACTCCTGACAGTCCCCTCCTCAAGTTCCGAGGGCGCCACGAATCTCTCGCCGATGAGCCTGCGGTCCAGAACTGCCCACCTCTCAGATTCGCCTTTGCCTTCCCACCAGCGGTAGCCGGCGAAGACCCCGATTCCAGGGCCAAAGTCAAACCGCAGGCGTCCGTTGGCGCTCTTGAGGACCTGGTCCGCGTTGACCAGCGAGGAATCAGTAGAGTCTACATTGCCGACGCCAGTGACTCCGCCATCGATCTCTATTGAGACTCCCTGTCCAAGCGTCAGCCGCCGCTCATAGCCGAGTCCCAGCGCGCCGTAGCCTATGGTCTGCCCACCCGCGAGGTAGTAAAGCTTGAGGTCGCCGGGACGAGAGATATGGCTTGCTCCGACAAATCCACTGCTGCGGATTGAGCTTGGCGCGGGCTCGGTGTTCAGCGAGTTGACGTAGGCCTTCTTACCGGCCGTCAGCGCGATGGAGTTGGTGGCGAACATCAGGTCCGCGGTCACCGTGTACGGCGGGCATGCTCCTTTACACTCACGGATGATCGCGCTTCCGGCGATGTCCTCCCCGTCGCCGCTCATAACCATCATCATCGATCGCGGCAGGACGGGGACCGGGAATTCAGCAACGATCCGCTTGTCCTGGACGAGTGTGAGCGCACCCATGACGCGATCGCCAAAGGCTGGACAGTCCAACGCGAGAGCAGCAACAACCAAGAAGATGCAGATACAAGTACGCATGGTCATCCCCCTTACTCCCATGTGGCGCTTCGAAACCTCCACTGCGCTCAGTCTCCGGAACACCGGGCTCGGCGCGGTTGGGAGTGCAATGGCAATGCCCACAGGAGGGGGTTGACCTGGCTCGCCCCCAGCCAGCAACCTTCCGGTAAGATGTGTTCCCCTGGCTGGCGGGCGTCAAACCGAAATGGGGGTGGCAGGCACAAAAAGAGGCAGGGCCCTACGGGAATGACCGGTTGAAGAACCGGCCATCATGCTTTGTGCACGATGGCCGGAGTTGTGATTGCTTGGCTAGTGTCTCAGGTCACCATCGGAGGTCTATGCGCTGCTCCCCCGGAGGACACTGCTGGAGTGTCACATGGTAGGCGCCGTTCAACACCTGCTGAGTTATGCTGGAGGACTTGCCATTGACGAGGATCTCTCTGGGCGAGGCGCGGAGCACGAACGTGGTGCTGCGGCCCGCGACAAGGTCGATCTCGGCCCTGCCAGCGCCGTCCTGCAGTCTCTGAAGACTGCTGACTCCGTAGATGTCGAAGAACTTCGATCGGCGTCCAACAACACGATACAGCGCAAATGAGTGCGGAGCGATGGTCGCAACAGGCTTGAGCTCCTCCAGCATCTTTTGGCCGAAGCAGTCCCAGATGGTTGCCCTGCCGGGAGTCATCGTGACCTGTCCCTCTTTGTCAGACAGGTTGGCGATGACGAGATAGCCGTTCTTCGTGCTGGTCCAGATTATGCCTTCGCTGCACGAACCGACAACCGGAGGCGCGCAGTCCACTTCGGCCATGGCGAACTGGATCGCTTTGACTGCAACCGACGACGTCTGCTCATCCAGCCCGAAGCCGCAAAAGACAGCGAGGGTCGTGCGATCGCGGTATTCGGTCACAACGGGAATGGCGTTCCCGTTGACCTCTGTCTCATAGAGAACAGTTGCACGAGAGCCGAACACACGGCGGACATTGGCCAGCTTGGTCAGAGCGAGGTCCTGTGTCGACATGAACGCCTTCCGCCGCACTCGAGACACGTCCTTCAGAGCGACAGGCGCTGAAGTTTCTAGTTGAGGCTCGTCCTCCCATCGCAGACCTATAAGCTCCATGAAGCCGGGGAATGCCTCCCCGCACGGCACTTCACCAGGTGACTGGGGGTCGGCGGAGTATCCGAGCCCATAGCCGAATGCGATGGCAGCTCTCTTGATATCTGCCTGCCACCACTTGCGCAGTGCGACAATCTGTTCGATGGTCAGAGGGAAGTGTTCCTCGAAGACGAGCACCTTGACTTCAGGGTGCTCGGCAAGATCGCGATCAAGTGTTTCGGCACTGAACGTCAGCATCGGCAAGCGTGCGTCGAACGCCATCTTCTTCGACAGCGACCAATACCGCTGCCAGACGCCTTCATGGTCGAGAGGACTTGTGTGGCGCGTCCCGCTGGACGAGAACACGAATGCAACAGGAGAGGCGGGACGTCCAAGGCGTCCGGCGCAATCCATTGCCTTGGCGAGAACCTCCATTGAGGGTTCGTCATCCACGCCGCTCAACCTGATAAACCCCTTGGGCGCGGCCGCGATCGAGGCCAATGCCGCATCTCGGTACAGATCCGCGGGCACAGGCTTCGTCGCGTTCTTGCCGTCCGGAAGCCCCAGGTGGCTGCTGATTGCGATCACGTCCGTGCCGCCGCTCTGTGCGAGGATCTCGGCGTAGAAGAGCTGTGGCGACGTCGCCAGCTCGTCACCGGTGCGCACCAGTCCATCAATGACGTGCCCAGGCTGAAGTCGAGCGATCACACAGTCCAGTCCCGCTACGCTTGCCAGCCAGCCGGTATCACAGTAGGCCGTCGTTGTGCCCTCCGGCGCGTTCTCCGTCGTGGGAGCAAACAAAGACGGCAGTATTCCGACTTTCTTCGCGCCGATGGATTTGGCGTAGGCAACAAGGTCGGAGAAGAACTCGACTAGCAGATCGGACTTGAGCTGCTGTACAAGTAGGTACTCCTTGACCTCTGCACGGTTCTGCGGGTACCGAACGCCGGGATAAGTCTCGGCAAACCTGGCACGGAAACGATCATCGGGCCCAGGTATGTCCGATACTAACACCGGGTCTTCGAAGACCACGAACGCGTATCCGCATCTGCGGACGAAGTACTGCGTGATCTCCTTGAGGTAGTCTTTCCAAGCCGACGAGGCGAAGGAGGCGCGAAAGCTGCCGTCATCAAGTCTGCTTGGCTTGTTGCTGGAGTCGTATTGCGCCTCTTCGATTCCTATTCTGTCACCTATGGCAATGGTGGCGGGAACCTGAATGCACGGCGTGAAACCACGTCGTCGGGCTTCTTTGGCGAACTCCGCATAGGGCTCGTGTAACCTGCCTACTATATCGTCGTAGCTCAGACCACCACACGAAACGCAGGCTATGTCGAACCCCCATCTTTCCAGGTTTTCGAAGTAACGAGTTCTTGTCTCGTCCGTCGCTACCTGTTCCGGTCCGACAGGTAGTGCGTTCATCTTTTCAACCCCCAGGGCGATGTAGACGTATAGTATTTACTACATCAGATTGGTCCGGAACACCGCCGGCGGAACCCACTGACAGAAAGTGACTCCTGCCGTGCCACTATATCTGTCAACAACGGTCAAGGCCTGTCAAAGCCTCTTCCGCCTTGTGATATCAGCCCTGCTTGCCCGGATGTGCTTTTGTTTACTTTAGCAGCAATCTTCGGCTATGGCAAGCGAAATGTTCTACATTTGACACCTGATAGCGCGCTAGATGGGATGGGTCTCAGCTCAGAATAACTCCTCACTAACTCGGGTCTGGTATAATCTCCTTATGCATCGGATTGATTCTATAATGCCCCATTGCATTGACTTGCCCCTGTTGGAGCCATTCGAGACAGCCCAGCGGCGAGCAACCTCATCACCTACCGTGATAGTGGAGCTGGTCGCGGGCACGATCACCGGCTATGGCGAAGCTACCCCCGTCAGATATGTTACCGGCGAGGATGTCACCTCGGTGCAGCACGACATAGCAGTGGCAGCCGAGGCGCTCGTGGGCGCCAACCTGAGCGAATATCGCTTCACCACCCACAAGCTCGCCGAGGTACTGCCATATGGGAAATCGGCGCGAGCGGGGATAGAGATGGCGATCTTCGATGCGCACTGCAAGTCCCTCGGAGTTCCGCTCTACGCATACCTTGGGGGCGCTCCGCTCAGGATAGAGACCGACGTAACCATCCCCATCTGTTCGCCGCAGCACGCTCGAGAGCTGGCGGCTCAGCTTGCCGAAAAAGGGTTCAGGCATTTCAAAGTCAAGGTTGGTAAAGACGAGACCGAGGATGTTGGCCGAGTTCTGGCAGTGCGGGAGGGCGCGCCTGACTGCGCTCTACGGTTGGACCCGAACCAGGGGTTCACACCGACCGAGGCAGTGGAGTTCGTGCGGATACTCCAGACAAACGGCGTCGTGCCACAACTATTGGAGCAGCCTGTTGACGCCGCCGATCTTGACGGTCTGAGATATGTCACCGAACACGCCGGCGTTCCGGTCTTTGCCGACGAAGCGGCACAGACGCCCGCCGACGTTCTGGACATCGTGCGCTACAAGGCAGCTCACGGTGTCAACGTCAAGATAATGAAGGCGGGCATGCTAGGCGCGATGGAGATCAAGTCGATCTGCCGGGCGGCGGGGCTAGACCTGATGTTTGGCTGCATGCTCGAGACACGCATAGGCCAGTCGGCTTCGGTTCACCTGGCGTGTGGGACTGGAGCCTTCAATGCGTTCGATCTCGATTCG
>CAZFYZ010000010.1:11048-46646 GCA_964523735.1 uncultured bacterium
CTTCTGGCCGAGCAGCCGATCACAGGCGGAGTCGAGCGTCACGGGGCAATGCTGAAGGTGCTAGACCGCCCCGGCCTTGGATGCGAAATAGTCGAAGGTACGTTCTAGCCCCTCGTCAAAGCTCACAACCGGCTCCCACCCCAGCACGGTTCGGGCAAGCGTCGTATCGCTAGCGGAGTACTTGATGTCCCCCACAACCGGGTCGTCGTGCACGATCTTCACCTCACGCCCCGCCAGCTTCTTGAGTCGTTGGGCAAGCTCGTTCACGCTGAAAGTCTGCCCACCGGCGATGTTGAAGACTCTGCCGGCGACGTCCGCGGCTGTGGTCGCAAGATAGTTGGCGCGCGCGACGTTGGCCACGTAGACGAAGTCGCGGGTCTGCTCGCCGTCGCCATGGATGATCAGCTCCTGGCCTTTGAGGATGCGGTCAATGAATTTGGGGATTACGGCCGCATACTGCGACTGCGGGTTCTGGCGCGGGCCGAAGACGTTGAAGTAGCGTAGGCGCACGGTCTCAAGGCCGTAGACCTGATGGAAGACCGAGAGGTAGTACTCGCCGGCGATCTTGCTTGCTCCATAGGGCGAGAGCGGCTGAGGTGGGAAGTCCTCTTTCTGAGGCTGCGTGCCGGTGTCACCGTAGATTGCGCTGGAGGACGCGAGGACCACGCGCTTCACACCATGCTCCCTCGCCGAAATCAGCACGTTCATTGTGCCGCCGACGTTCACTTCATTGACGAAGCCCGGCTCTTCGAGGGACCTGAAGACGGATATCTCCGCGGCTTGGTGGATGATGTGGTCTTTGCCTTCGGCGGCTGCTCGGAGCGCGTCCAAGTCGCAGATGTCCCCGCGGATGACCTTGACCCGGTCCTCGACCGCCGCCAGGTTGGCCATGTTGCCGGTGCAGAAGTTGTCGAAGACTGTGACGTCGTGCCCCTCGCTCACAAGAAGCTCGACGATGTGTCCACCAATGAACCCGGCCCCGCCGGTGACTAGGTACTTGCTCAAGTAGCCCCCCTGAACGGCTGCACTGTCTTGTCATTTCGAGCAGCGTGAGAAATCTGCTTTGGATGCTGGGTATTTCGGGATTTGGGTCGTGCACGATTGTGTGGCCGAGCAATGTCCCGCCTGTAAGCACTTGGCCCCAGCAGTCAGCGCACCGAAATCCCGAAAGACCGGGGTGTTGCCGGTAACCCGACTAGAGTAACGCCGGGCCCTCGGGCTTCTTCTGCCCCTGCTCAAAGAATGCCTTCTGCTCCTCGCGAGTCTTGTGGCGCTGGTCGCCGAACGAGAAGGACCTGATGGCGGCGACTGGCTGGATGGGGCAGGCGTTCTCGCAGATCCCGCAGCCGGTGCACTTGTTGTCATCCACGAAAGGCCTTCGCAAGCCGTCCACCGTCTTCCAGTTCAAAGCGTGGTACGAGCAGTGCTCGTCGCAGACCAGGCACTTCTTATCCGAGTTCCAGGCGATGCACTTGGAACGGTCAATGACCGCTCGTCCGATGTAGATGTGCTTTTTCTCTTCGATCTCGAAAGGCTCGATGGCCTTGCTGGCGCAGACTTCGCCGCAGAGGTTGCACTTTTCGGTGCATTCGCCGATGCGCGGGACCAGGACAGGTGTCCACATACCCTCGAATCCCGCCTCCGTAAGCGCGGGCTGCAGGCCGCCCGTGGGACAGACCTTCATGCACTCGCTGCAGCGCAGACACTTGTTGACGAACTCGTCTTCGGCGACAGCCCCAGGCGGGCGGATGAGGGCCTCACTGGAGGTCTTGACCTTGCCCGTCTTACTGGACTTGGCCGCGACGTTCGTCTTGCCGAGGACCGCGACCATCGCGCCGATGCCCATGGCCTGCAGCGTGCGGCGGCGGGTGAGGTCCAGGATAGACTGATGACCTTCAGAGCTGAAGCTGGGAACGATCTGGGTAACGCCCGTCGGGCACGTGTGTGTACACGAGTAGCAGTAGATGCACTCGGGCGCGAGATACTGCGTGGGGTCTTCGACTATCGCGCCCATCTTGCAGTCTTTGCACTTGGAGCACTTGATGCAACTGCTGTCCACGAGGCGTCTGATGATGGAGACCTTCGAGAGCAGCCCGAGCAGCGCCCCGAGCGGGCACAGATTCCGGCACCAGTAGCGCCGGCTGATCGAGCCCAGCGCCAGGATCGCGATGAACATCGCGGCGGCCAGGAAGTTGAGCCGGAAGAAGTATTGGACGTCGGAGGGTATATATGGGCTCGACGTCAGGAAAGGCGCATTGTCACTGATAGCCGGCACCTGCCCCGCCGAACGCATCCCGAGCTGAACGATGGGAAAGACCACAAACGTGAATGCGCGCGTGATGATCGCAAACGGATCCAGGATGTAAGCCAATTGCGACGAGAAGACCGCCGCAACCAGCACCCCGATCAACAGATAGTACTTGACGTTCCGAGCGCCTGCGGTCCCTTCTTTCGACTTTCGACTTCGGACTTTCGACTTCCTGAAGAACAGCGTGTCGGAGGCGTCGATCGCGGTCCCCATCGGGCATATCCATCCACAGAAGAACCGGCCCAGCACGACCGTGAGCAGGACCACGATTCCGGCGAACAGCATCGTGTGGATGAAGTAACGGGCAGAGATAGCTGTCGTCAGCGAGAGCAGTGGGTCGATGTGGAAGAAGGCATCAACCCCTCCCTGAACAACCGTGTGCTTGGCCTCGGTGTCATAGACGCCGATCGTGACGAAGAACAGGTGCACGAACAGCACGAACACCAGGACTTGGACCACCCTGCGGAGGTTCTGCACGCGGAAGACGGACTTACGGCTAGATGTGCTCTTGCGTTGAGGTGGATTCATAGGTAGAAGATCTCGGTTCTAGACGTTCTTTACTTTAGCCAGGTCCAGACTCCCCAACCTCATCTCCGCCGCCAGCGCGATGTGTCCAACCTCGTTGGGCTTCAGGCCGAAAAGGGTGGCCGCGTAGGCATCAACGGCAACGGGGTCAGTGCCCACCACGACCTTGCCGGGGTCCTTGGTCTGGCCGGGGCCTTTGGGGCCATTGGTCAGGAGAACGCGCGTCGCATCGAGAACTGTCAGGTCCGGCTTGATCGCGCTTGCGTAATCCACTATGCACTGATCAAGCGAGCTGCTGTCGTGCCAAGCCTGCCTGTCCCAGTTGCAGCCCATCAGGTTCTTAAGGCCCAGCGTAAGCTGCGTCGCGGAGTGGGTCTTGGCGATGGGAGCATTGATGAAGATATCGGCCTTCAGGATCTCCTTGATGCATGTGTCCGACTTGATCAGCTTGCCCTTCGGCAGTTCTACGATGCGATAGTCGGACTCGTTCTGCGCCGCGCGAACTTCCGCCCCCGCCTTTTCCGCCGCTTCTTGAATGCCGGTGAATCCAAGGACTGCTTCTGCGGGTTTGTCGATGCAGTGGTCTATGACAAGGATCTTGCCAGCGCCGGCTTCCTTGCACATCTTGACGAGTTCCGCCACGACCTCAGGATTGGTTGTCGCCGCCGCGGACGGGGGGCGGTTCCACGCGATATTAGGCTTGATCACCACCAAGTCGCCCTTGCGGACGAGCTTGCCTATCCCGCCAATGCCGTCGATGGCTGCCCGGGTGTTCTTTGCCGGCCCCTTGCCGGAGGCGACCATAATACTGTCAAGGTCAATCTTGGGCTTCACTCCCTCTGCCCGAGCGGGACTCGACGCCTGCTCCTTCGATCCACAACCGCCTATGAACAGGGCAGTTCCCAGCGCGGCGATAGCCTCTATGAACTCACGTCGATTAAGCTCTCTCATCTTGTTCCTCAGCCTTCTTCTGTGCGCACTTGGCGCAGAGCCCATCCTTGCGCCTGCGCAGCCCCACTCTCGACCCAAAGTAATGCGTATGGCAGAGTATCCGCCTGCACTCGGGGCAGCAATGTGCGGTGGCAAGCTCCGCGCCGCACTGGTCGCAGAAGAATGGGACAACTTTCAGTCTGGATTCCATCGTGGTGGGTGATCACTTCGCGGGAATGGCTTTGCCTATCACTGTCTTGAATGAGACTAGGTCTGCCCTGGCCTTGTCGGCGGCGTAGAATGCTGACACGGTCACGAAGTACTTCCCCTTTATGAAATACGTCTGCGTGTTGGGCTTGGTTACAATGAAACCGGTAATGCCCGCCGATTTGGTCAGCGCCTTGACCTTGTTCTCTTTCTGCCAGTACTTGAGGAAGTCGAGCGCGGCCTTGGCCGATTTCATCTCGTGCACAGTCACTTCAACGTAGTCATCCTTGCGCTGGTACATCTGTCGCGCTGCGTCTATAACGCCGTTCTTCGTGTATAGCTCATAGCCGCCATTGTAGATCTTCGATATGTCACTGCCTTTACCATAGACGAGCGAGTTCGCCATGATGGAGAATCCCTTGACCGCATTCGCTGAAGGAAGAAGCTTCTGCACTGCGGGGACAGGCGCGCAATATGCGGCTGAGGCGAGAATGGCGATGGCAAGGATGACAACTAGTCGTTTCATACAAGGACTCCGGTTTGTGATTACATTGCCTGGTTCCATTTTACGATACCCTTTTGCCGAATGCAAAGTTACTTGACGCGGGACCGCCTCATCACTAAAATGTACCTAGTCCGGAATCACCGGAGTGGCGACCCACGGGTTGCCTGGCGCGGCGATTGAGGGCTCTCAGACAGACAAATGGGTAATGACGGCGCTTTGAGCGCCGCAGGTTCTGCGGATCAGCTTGGTCCGAGGTGGTGTTGGCATATCCTTCGCCGCCGGTTCCTGTCACCGATGTATGAGAGGCCGAATTCCATCGCTCGCGGTGGGGTTCGGCTTTGTTGCTTTATGCCCGGCCGAAGATCCACCGCCAGATCAGATGACGGAAGAGAGGCAAAAGATGGCAAGTTCAACGGGCATGCTCTCGGAGGCGGAGAGGAGCGAGACTGGCGCAACAGGAGAGAACGGACCAATGGAGATCCGACACAAAGAGGCACTAGCATGGATAGATGAGATGGCGGCCATGTGCCAGCCGGATCAGGTAGTTTTCTGTGACGGCTCGATGGAAGAGCGCAAGCGGCTGGAGCAGGAATGCTTCGCGACCGGTGAGCTCTACGAGCTGGACCAGGAGAAGCTCCCCGGCTGCGTCCTGCACCGCACGGCTCAGAACGACGTCGCCCGAACCGAGCATCTCACGTTCATCTGTTCCCGCAAGGAAGAGGACGCGGGTCCGACCAACAACTGGATGGACCCCCAGGAAGCCTACGCCAAGGTCGGAGATATGTTCCGTGGCTCGATGAAAGGCCGCACGATGTATGTCGTGCCCTTCCTGATGGGCGTGCCGGGGTCTCCGTTTACCAAGATCGGGATCGAGCTTACCGACAGCAAGTATGTCGTTCTGAATATGCGCATAATGACCCGGATGGGCAAGGTCGCCGCTGATGAACTGGACACCGACCGGCCGTTCACCCGATGCCTGCACAGCAAGGGAGAACTGGACATCGACCGCCGGTTTATCCTGCACTTCCCTGAGGACAATACCATCTGGAGCTACGGCTCCGGCTATGGCGGGAACGTGCTTCTGGGAAAGAAGTGCCTCAGCCTCCGGATCGCCAGCTACCTCGGCTACAACGAAGGCTGGATGGCAGAGCACATGCTGATCCTGGGTGTCGAGTGCCCGGACGGAAGAGTTCATTATATATGCGGCGCGTTTCCCAGCGCGTGCGGCAAGACGAACCTGGCGATGCTGATCCCGCCGGAGTCGATGAAAGGCTACAAGGTCTGGACCGTCGGCGACGATATTTCGTGGCTCAGAATCGGGCCGGATGGGCGCTTGTGGGCGGTGAACCCCGAGGCCGGGTTCTTCGGCGTCGCGCCAGGCACCAGCCGCAAGACCAACCCGAACGCGATGGAGGCGGCCAGCCGCAACACCATCTTCACCAACGTGGTTCATACGTCCGATAACACCGTGTGGTGGGAGGGGATTGGCGTCGATCCGCCCGCGGAAGGCGTCGACTGGAAAGGACAGCCGTGGACGCCTGCCAGTGGTGAGAAAGGTGCGAACCCGAACGCTCGATTCACTGCTCCGGCATCACAATGCCCGGTGATCTCGCCGAATTGGGAGGACCCGCAGGGGGTTCCAATAAGCGCGATTCTGTTCGGTGGACGGCGCGCCAAGCTCGCCCCGCTTGTATATGAGGCGTTCAACTGGCAGCACGGGACTTTCGTCGGCGCGACAATGGCCAGTGAGACCACCGCTGCTGCAACCGGAGCGGTCGGAGTCGTCAGGCGAGACCCGATGGCGATGCTTCCGTTCTGCGGATACAATATGTCGCGCTACTTCCAGCACTGGCTCAGCATGGGCAGTCGGGCATCGAACCCTCCGAAGATATTCCACGTCAACTGGTTCAAGAAAGACGAGGACGGCAACTTCCTGTGGCCGGGCTACGGCGACAACCTGAGGGCTCTGGATTGGGTGATTCGCCGCTGTGAGGGCAAGGCCGACGCGACCGAGACCCCGATTGGCTTCGTCCCGACGAAGGAGTCCCTCAACACCGAGGGCCTCGATCTCTCCGATGCGTTATTCGATCAGCTTCTCGAAGTCAGCCGCGACCCCTGGGTCGAGGAACTGGAAGGCATGGAGAAGTTCTTCACCCAGTTCGGCTACGAGCTACCCGAAGAGCTGATCGAGGAGCAGCAGGAGCTGATGAGAAGGCTCGGCAGCTGGGGGCGTTAGGCAGGCGCGTATTGACCCCATCGGCTAGATGATGAGACAATATGAGCGTGAAAAACGCAACTGATCAGTCTGAAGTGAAGAAAGGTTTGAGCCTCCCTGCGCTCAGCCAGATATGCATAGTCGTGCGCGACCTCGACAAGGCCGTCGACTACTACGAAAACGTGTTGGGTCTCGGGCCGTTCGTTCGGCCCGAGATCAGCTACACCGAGAAGTCCTACCAGGGACAAGCTACCCCCGATTCCGAGTGGATCATGGCTTTCTGCTCGCTTGGCTCCGTAGAGCTTGAACTGACGCAGCCTGTCAAAGGCAAGAGCATCTACCAGGACTTCCTCGATAGCCACGGCGAAGGCATCCACCACCTCGGTTTTGACGGCGGCGACCTGAACGAGCGGATAGAACGCAGCAAGGCGGCCGGCGTTGACGTGTTGTCCGAAGGCCGCACCCCGAGCGGGGGCTACGCTCACCTGGACACCGCAGGAATCGGCGGGGCCGTGGTCGAGCTAATCCAGCGCGCGAGCCGCAGAGCCTAGGAGCGATTATGCCATACGAGAGCAGGGCCTCCATCGCCGCGATGCCCAAGTGCTGGATAGAGGACATTTGCGAGGGGCGGATGGACCTCTTCGATTGGATCGACATTTCCGCACAGCTCGAGGCCGACGGTCTCGAGATGTACTCCGGATTCCTTAGCTCTCACGAACCCTCGTATCTATCAGATGTGCGGCGGCGCGTCGAGGGCCTGGGCATGAGCATTCCGATGATGTGCTACTCCCCCGATTTCACGATCCCCGACGCCGCCTCCCGCGCCGATGAGGTCCGGAAGCAGATCGAGATGATCCGGGTGACAGCTGAGCTTGGAGGCTCGTTCTGCCGAGCACTCTCCGGTCAACGGCGGCCCGAGGTGCCGATGCTGCAGGGCATAGACTGGGTGGTGGAGTGCATAGAGGCGTGTCTGCCTGCAAGCGAACAGTATGGCGTCGATCTTGTCATCGAGAACCACTACAAGGACCCGTTCTGGCAGTATCCAGAGTTCGCGCAGAAGATGGACGCGTTTCTCGCGATAGTAAACCGCATCGACTCCCCGCGCTTTGGCGTGCAGTATGACCCCTCCAACGCAATAGTGGCCGGCGATGACCCTATCGCGCTTCTCGATGCGGTGCTTCCCCGGGTCAAGACTATGCATGCAAGCGACCGGCACCTCGCCCCGGGCGCCTCTCTCGATGACCTCAAGACCGCCGATGGGACTGCGGGTTACGCCGACTGCCTCGTCCACGGCGTCACAGGCAAAGGCCTCAACGACTACGACGCCATCTTCAGCCGCCTCGTTGCCTCCGGCTTCTCCGGGTGGATATCCATCGAGGACGGAATGAACGGCATGGATGAGATGAGGGAGTCGATCGAGTTTCTTAAGAGGATGCGGGAGCGCGGTACTCGCTTTGAAATGGAACTGCCCCGTCGCGCTGAGGCTGGTTGGCAGGACTGAAAGGGTCTAGGCTGCAACCTCCGGCGGCAGATCCGGCTTGGCCCTTCGCTGATCATCGAGCCAGATGGGTATGAAGACGCGGACCCAGCTAAAGCAGTAGTAGAAGAACGCCTTCGATAATTGTCCCATCAGGAACGGTATCCACATCCAACCAAGATCCGGTGCCTGCTGCCAATCAGAAACGCTAGAGCTACAGAACAGCGCCCAAATGACGAACGCGATCTTGAACCGCCATATCTTGTCCCCACGCTGCGAAGCGCGCGTCAGCATGGCAACAGAGATCGCGCATAGCGGCAGCACGAGCAATATCAACGGGCTGTCCAGAGGTGTCCACAGGACGACTACTGCGAGAAGAAACAGCGAGGCCTGCATCGAGTCGCCGTATGGGTGGGCTTCAAACAGGCTTCGAGCGAACACGATTAGCAGGGCTGACCGCAGGATCGCAGCTAGCGCCACAGTCAGGAATGTGATCCCATCATCCGCTCCAAACCTCAGGAAATACCCCGCGGCGAGGCAGTACGTGATGGAGAGCACGATGGTCATTCGCTGCCATCGCTTAGTGGCCCAAGAAGCAGCGAACGTAAGCAGGCAGAGGCCGATTCCTGCGATGATAGCAGGGCCATGAGCGTTTGGAAAGTCGGATGGCGCGTGCGCCGGCATCAACATTCCGATTACCTGCTGGGCGATCAAGAGAGCCGATGCCAGCCAGGTTGTCATCCAGATCGGACGCCGACCCCGGGCTATCTCCCGTATGCTCCCTGCAACCATGGTCAGCCCGAATGCTGCCAGTGCCCAAGGCAGGTTGATTCGACTTGCGTTCTGTGCGAGCAGACCGGCAAAGCTGAATACGACAAAAGGCGCGGCAGTCAGCAGCGCCGACCTCCAAGACGCCGTGTTGTGCACCGCCGTCAGCCTGGCAGCGATGTCGGCGGGGGAACCGAGCCGGTGCTCCGTCTCAGTGGCAGCGGTCGCGGCCTCAAGTCCAGAGGAGACTAGTTCCGACTGAAGCTCGTCGTAATGCGACTGCAGTTCCCGTATCACGTCGGCCTTGACCCCGTGTGGCAGGTCAAGCTGCTTCTCTAGTTCACGTAGAAAATCGCTGCTCACAGCTAAGCTCCCTCCGGCGCGAGGTCAAGAACGCGATTCAGATTCGCTTGGAATCCCAGCCATTCCGCGCGCTTTGCGGCAAGATGCCCACTCCCCTTGCGCGTAATGCGGTAGAGCTTACGTTCTCGCCCGCCAGAGACGGTCTCCCAAGAACCCTCGATCATCCCGTCTTTCTCGAGCTGATGCAGGTGAGGGTAGAGTGTGCCCTCACGCATCGAGAAGTAGCCCTCGCTGACTGACTCCAGTTCTTTGACGATCCGGTAGCCGTGCATAGGCTCCCGTGCGAGACAAGATAGGATCAGCAGTGCCGCATTGCCTTTGACGAGTTCTGTGGGAGCAGACATAGGTACCTCAGGTAATCATACCTCGGAATCAGATGTAGTATACCACGGATTGATAGCTTGTCAACTCCTGTTTTGGCTGCTGCCGCGGCAGGTATCCGAGTGGCTTTCGGCAAAGTCTGCAATGGGCGTCGGCCGCCTTAGGAGGATCCACATTGTCCATAGTCAACAGCACGATCGAGATCAATGGTCCTATCGACCAGGTATATTCGCTTGCGAAGAACGTTGAGGCGTTTCCGGAGTTCATGCCGGACGTGAAGAGCATCAACGTAACCGAGACGAGCGAGGACGGCAATCGCCTGGTTACAGAGTGGGTCGGGATCGTCAAGGAGTTCAGGACCACGATCAAGTGGACCGAAGAGGACATCTGGGACGATCAGGCCCACACCTGCACCTTCACCCTCGTCAAGGGCGACTACACCAAGTATGCGGGCAAGTGGGCATTCACAGACCTCGGCGGTAAGACGCGGTTCGACTCCGAGATCGAGGTAGAATACGACGTCCCGCTGGTTGGAGCCCTTATTAAGGGGATAATAGCGAAGAAGATGAAGGAAAATGTCGATAATATGCTTGCAGCGATCAAGAATCGAGTGGAGAGCTGAGAGTTGAGAGCGGAGAGTCCGGAGGCCTACTCTGCACTGTCCGCTTTCCACTCTCAGACTAGCATGCATTACGACGTCATCATAATCGGAGCCGGACCTGCGGGGATATTCGCCGCGCTCGAGTTCGCCAAGGCGAAGAAACTGAGCGTGTGCATCATCGACCGCGGGCCGGATATCGACCGCCGCGACCGCAAAACCGGGCTGCTGTCAGGCTGGGGCGGCGCCGGCGCGTTCTCCGATGGCAAGTTGACACTCTCGCCCGAGGTCGGCGGCCAGCTCAATACGCTGCTGCCGGAGCACGATGTCCGCAAGCTCCTGCACGAAGTGGACAGGATGTGGCTCGAATACAGCGGCCCGCTGAAGATCTATGGGTCCGACCAGGACGCCGTCGCCGACATCGAGCACAAGGCCCAGCTCGCCGGCCTTAAGCTCATACATTCGGAGGTCCGCCACCTCGGCACTGAGATGTGCCCCATGGTCCTCACTCGAATGCGCGATGCTCTGCGCGAGAGGGTCGACGTGCGGATGGAGACCCCGGTCGAGCACCTGCTCGTTTCGGATGGCAGGGTTTCGGGCGTGGAACTCATCGCGGGCGAAACGCTTGAGGCTGACTACGTGATCGCCGCGCCAGGTAGAGTCGGCTCCGATTGGCTGTCACATGAGGCTGAGCGGCTCGAACTGAAGATGGCCACCAACCCCGTGGATATAGGCGTGCGCGTGGAGCTTCCGGCAGCTATCACGCAGAGCCTGACTGACGCGGTCTACGAGCCGAAGCTGGTCTACTACTCCAAGTCATTCGACGACCGTGTGCGCTCATTCTGCGTCTGTCCGAACGGCGAGGTCGTTGTCGAGCGTCATAACGGCGTCACCAGCGTCAACGGCCACAGCTACGCCAAAAAGAAGACCCGCAACACCAACTTCGCGCTCCTGGTCTCGACTCAGTTCACTGAGCCTTTCCACGAGCCGATCACCTACGGCAAATACGTGGCCAGCCTGGCCAACCTGCTGACCGAAGGAGTGATCGTCCAGAGGCTTGGCGATCTCGAATCGGGCCGCAGGAGCACCGCCGCGCGGATCGCCAGGGGCCTCACTATCCCCACGTTCGCCGATGCAGTCCCAGGCGACCTGAGTTTCGTCCTGCCCTACAGGCACTTGTCGGGGATCCTGGAGATGCTGCACGCGATGGACCAGATCGCGCCGGGCGTCGCCAGCAGACACACGCTGCTGTATGGGGTCGAGGTGAAGTTCTACTCCTCGCGACTGCAGCTCTCGGACAGGCTCGAGACGCCGATCGAAAACCTCTTTGCCATTGGCGACGGGGCCGGGGTCACGCGAGGGATCATGCAGTCGTCGGCCTCAGGCGTAATCGCCGCAAGGGAGATCATCAGTCGGTGCGGGTAGCCTGAATAGACTGCTAGCTCTAGCGACCTGCCTTTCTTCTCTCTGCGCACTCTCCGTCCCGCAGCACGCGATTGCCTTGCGCAGCTCAGCCGTTTGACACACCTCGCGGATCGGGTGGATAATCTAGCTCAGGAGAAGCTATGAATTCACTTACACTACTAGCCATTGCCCTCTGCTGGTTGGCGCTGGCTTACAGGTATTACGGCGCGTTTCTGGCGGCGAAGGTTGCCGTGGCGGACGCCAAGCGCCCTACCCCTGCCTACGAGTTTCGCGACGGCAAGGACTACCACCCCACCAACAAGTGGGTGCTGTTCGGGCATCACTTCGCGGCGATCGCGGGCGCCGGGCCTCTGGTGGGGCCGGTGCTGGCGGCTCAGTATGGCTACATGCCGGGGGCGCTGTGGATTCTGATAGGCTCGGTATTCGCGGGGGCGGTCCAGGACTACATCATACTGCACGCATCCGTGCGGAACCGGGGGCAGTCGATCTCGAAGATCGCGGGCCGTTACCTGGGACCGGTCGCGGCCTGGTGCACGGCGTTTGCGGTGCTGTTCATCATCATCGTGGCACTCGCGGGGCTCGCAATGGTGGTAGTGAACGCGCTCTCGCACAGCACTTGGGGCGTCTTCACCATAGCCTGCAGTATCCCAATCGCGTTTTTGATGGGGCAGTGGATCTACAAAATCAGGCCCGGGAGAGTGACCGAGGCGACGATCATTGGCGTGGCGCTTCTGATCGTAGGCGTGATCGCCGGCAACCCGGTCTCGCACAGCGCGATCGCGGGGTGGTTCAGGCTGAGTCCGGATGCGCTGAGGGTTTCGCTGGCCTCATACGGCTTTATCGCGGCAGTTCTGCCGGTATGGATGCTTCTGTGCCCGCGGGATTACCTATCGACCTACATGAAGCTCGGGACCGTTGTACTGCTCGCCATTGGAATTATCATAGTCCACCCCAACCTGAGCATGCCGGCGACCACGAGCTTTGTCCACGGCGGAGGGCCGATCATACCAGGGCCAGTCTGGCCCTATGTGTGCCTGACGATTGCGTGCGGGGCGATCTCCGGGTTCCACGCGCTCATTGGCTCCGGCACCACGCCGAAGATGATCTCGAGCGAGCGCGACATGCTCCCGATCGGCTATGGCGCGATGCTGGTGGAGGGCGCGGTCGGGCTGCTGGCGCTGATCGCGGCATGCATTCTGAGCCAGCAGCACTACTTCGCCATCAATGCCCCTCAGGGTTATCCGATCAGTGAGCTTGTGGCGAAACAGCTCGGGGCGATGGCGAAGGAGGTCGGCGAGGAGACGCTGATCGGCCGCTCCGGCGGTGCGGTCTCGCTCGCTGTGGGGATGTCTACCGTCTTCAAGAGCCTGCCGGGAATGAAGCACATGGTCAGCTATTGGTACCACTTCGCGATCATGTTCGAGGCGCTCTTCATCCTGACCACCATCGACACCGGCACGCGGGTTGCGAGGTTCATACTGCAGGAGATGCTGAGCCCGATCTACAAGCCGCTGGGCTCGGGCAAGTGGATTCCCGGAGTGATCCTGACCAGCTTTGCCGTCAGCTACGCTTGGTACTACCTGCTCAAGGGTGGGACGGTGGCGACAATCTGGCCGATGTTCGGGATCGCCAACCAGCTCTTGGGCGTGATTGCGCTGGCGATCGGAACGACGTATGTCCTCCGCAGCGCCGCCAAGCGGTCCTATGCCCTGACCACCTTTGTGCCGTTTGCCTTCATGGCAGTGACGGTGTTGACCTCTGGCGTGCAGTACACGCTGAAGATGCTCGTGGGGCCCCACGTTGATCCGACAGGTGACTATGTGAAGATCGGCCTGACCGTGATCATGATGGCGCTGGCTGTGATCGTGACTTCAACCTGCCTGCATCGGTGGGCACTGGTCTTGAGCGGCCGGGAGTCTGCCGAAGGTGAGCCTGAGCGTGATCTGATGGGGCTTGCCGAGGGCACGGATATCGGTGACTAGCACGGGTGGAGCATTCGCACCACAAGGATCAGCTCCGGCTGACGTGGAATACTAGAGTATGGGAAAGCCTCGCAAGACCCCCGACAAGACGAACCGCCGCCACGAAGCCTGGAACCAAGCCTGGCAGGAGTATTGGAACGACGGCGGCGGGACGACCTATGAGCTGCCTCCGGGAAGCCAGCTCCTCTACGACCGTGACTTCCTCATGCGCATGCGCTCGCCTGAGCACGAGGAGGCGCGGCTGGAGCAGATAAGGGCCGAGTTCACCGCGGGGTTCAAAGAGCTATATGACCTGGGACCTGCCGTGACAGTGTTCGGGTCCGCCAGATATGGCGAGGGGCACCCGTTCTACAAACTGGGTATGCAGGTTGGCAACGAGCTGGCAAGAGCTGGGTTTGCGGTGATGACCGGCGGTGGTCCGGGGATGATGGAGGCCGCCAACCGTGGCTGCCGCGAGGCCGGAGGGCTCAGCATAGGATGCAGCATTCTTCTGCCCGAGGAACAGAGTACCAACAAGTACCTCGACAAGTGCATCGACTTCCACTACTTCTTCGTGCGCAAGGTGATGCTGGTCAAATACTCGTGCGCGTTCATCATCATGCCCGGAGGACTCGGGACGCTGGACGAGATGTTCGAGGCTTCCACCCTGATCCAGACCAACAAGATGGGTCCTTTCCCCGTTATCTGCTTTGGCAAGGAGTACTGGCGTGGGCTGAGCAGACTGATGGGAGACCTGATCTCCGCCGGGACCGTCGGCGCGGATGAGTTGGATTTCCTGCAGCTCACCGACTCTCCCAAAGAAGCCGTCGAGCTGATCACGTGCGCGCTGCCGGATCCCGTGCGGGCCTTTTTGCGGCCGAACGGCGATAGCTGCAAGATATAGGCGTTTCGGGTCATGGTGACCCCGAAACAACCGTGATCCTCTTTGTAGCCGGCGTCTCCGACGCCCCCGGCCGGGGTTCAGAGAACCCACCTACAATCCGATATGCATCGGCTCTCTGTTGTAGCCGGCGTCTCTGACGCCTCGGGTTCGGAGAGCCCGCCTACAGCCGGTGGTTCACCTTTGCGAAGTCGATGTGCCCCATCTCCACGTCTGTTCCCAGCAACTCCACTTGAATGGCGTCGCCGACGTCTACCCCATTGCCGCCTCGGACCAGCATGCCTTCGCATGGCGGGTCGAGGAGGCGGACCCATGTGCCTTTGGAAGACGCGCCGGTGACTATGCCGTCGAAGCGCTCGCCTACTCGGTCCTCGAGAAGCAGTGCGGCGGCGGACTTAGCTACCTGGCGCTCGACCTTGTTGGCGTTATCTTCTTCCTCAGTCAGATGACTAGCGAGGGCTTCGAGCTGGTCCGGCTTGTAGGGCGCCGGGGCGACTGCGATGGCCGCTTTCAGCAGGCGCTGGGTGATGAGATCGGCGTAACGCCGGTTTGGAGCTGTAGAGTGAGCATAGTCCCGGACAGCAAGACCGAAGTGACCGGGCGACTTGTCGCCCGCGCACTCCGCGACGTATTCGCCCGCACCCATGAGCTTCACCACAGATAGGGACAGGTCGGGGAATCTGAGAGGATCGGCGACCTTCTGCGCGACTAGAAAGACTTCCAGGGCTTTGGAGTCTGGATTGCCGGGGAGGCGCGTGCCGTATTGCGCCGCCAGATCGACTATGCGTTCCCATCGCTTAGGAGTGCGGACGACGCGGCGGATGCAGGGGAAGCCTGCTCTGGCGAGATACCGCGCGACCACACCGTTCGCGCCGATCATGAAGTCTTCGATGATGTCCTTTGCACGATTGCGCTGCTGGACTTTGAGTCGGCTGATCTTGTCGCCTTCGAACTCGGCGCGCGCCTCGATCGTCTGGAGACTGAGGGCGCCCTGGTCGTGGCGATACTCGCGCATCGCTTGAGCTGTGTTGTCCTGCAGCTTGAGGTTGTCCACAAGGCCCGGCACCTGGCCGATCGGTTCGGGCATTGGGCCGTCGCCCTCGAGCCACGCCCCGACGCTATCGTAGGCGAGCTTGGCATGGTTGTGGACGAGCCCGCGGTAGACCGATGAACTCTCCAGCGAGCCATCCGGGGCAAGGACCATCTCGATAACCATCGCCAGGCGATCCTCCCCCAGGTTCAGTGAGGTGAGATCGGTCGAGAGTCTCTCCGGAAGCATCGGGAAGATCTCGGCGGCCGTGTAGACTGAGGTCGTGTTGTGCCGCGCGTGGTCGTTGATGGCGGAGCCCTCTTTCACGAGCGCATCGACGTCTGCGACGGCCACACGAATGTTGGTCCTGTTGTTCGGCATCGCCTCGGCGACTGTGAGCTGGTCCAGGTCCTCGGAGTCGTCGTTGTCGATCGAGCACCAGAGCAAGTCGCGCAGATCTCGAGCTCCAATGCCGTCGGGTGAAGCCGGACCGGTGATGGTCGTCAGTTCGACCATGGCTCTTGGAGAGAACTCAGGCAGAAGACCCCGTTCGATCATCACCCTGTGGGCGATTGATCGCAGAATTGCGCGGTGTTGGAGTTCCTCGTTGTCGATCATCAGACTTGCTCCTTCTTCTCGACTCTTGCTTTCTCGACCGGGTGTTCGCGGTCCATCTCGCTCTCGGAGAGGACGCCCGAGTACCAGACTGGGTTCATCGGGAAGTGCTCCGGGTCCAGGTGGGTGTTATACAGGTGCCAGAGCGCTATCGCCAGGAATGCAAGCAGAGCCTCATCGCTGTGGGCTATGTAGGCGACTGCCAGGCCGAGATCGGTCAAACGGTTGCCCCAGAAGACCGGCCACCAAAGGACAGCGCCGGAGAATATCATGATCGGCATCCCCCAGTAGACCGCGAAGTAGTCGAACTTCTCGCGCCACTGGAATCGATCATAGAGCGGGCGCTGGTGGGTGAGCCCGAGGCCGTAGCGGATGGTCTGGAAGAAGTCCGTGAAGTCCTTTCGGGTGGGCATCATCGTCCAGGACCGGAGAGAGAAGCCGACCTTCTTCCAGCGATAGAGCAGGAACCCGAAGTGCCAAAGCCAGGTGCCGGTCATCAGGATTGCCGCCACGCGGTGCGCGATTCGCGCTCCCTCGAATCCACCGAAGAGCAGGTGGAGGTAGTGCGACCAGCCAACCTGTGCGAACCTCAGCGGCATGCCGGTCAGAACCAGCACGATGAAGCTGACGGCGAGAATGATGTGCTGCACCCGAAGTGATAGAGTGAGGCGCTCATAGATGCGCTCAGGCTCGTGAACCAGTCTGGGATGCGTGCGTGCATAATAGAAGATGAGCGCGAAGCCCATGGCAGCCGTTGCGGCAAGCCATGTCCACTGTGCGCCGCGAAGTCCTGTCAGCGACATTACCATCCCTGCGGTGAGCAGGGCGAAACCGAGCGCGATGAAACCCGCGACCAGCCTGCCTGCCTTGGGTCGGCAATGCTGATAGAAAACCTTGCGCCGCAGATCGAGGGCTACCATTCCCAGAAGCAAAGCCATGGTGCCGTAAGTGAGCAGGCGGAAGAAGAGGTCCTCAAGTACCAGTAGTGGCGAGGACTCGATCTTCAGTCGCATATGGTTTGCGCCGGACATGCAGAAGTTGATGTTTGCGCCCTTGTGGCACTTGGCGCAGGTCTCTCTTAGGAGTCCTGCTCTTTCGCGTGAGGAGCACTTGCTGCAGTTAGCGGCGAGCAAGGCGCCATCTGGGTGGGGTGCGCACTGGCCGAAGACGCTGATCTCGTGGTTGCCGTGGCAGTCGTTGCAGGCCGCTGAGTCCTGTTTGTGGAAGCGCAGCAGCTTCTTGCCGTGGAAGCTTTCCTTGTAGGAGGAGACTGCCTCAGGGTCAACGCCATATCGCGCCATTCTGGCTTGGTCGTCGTGGCAATCACCGCAGAGGATGGCTTTCTGTCTTCGCGAGAGCTTGGTAACCGGCTCTGTAGCGTGCGGATCCTGACCATGGCACGTCGTGCAGGTGGGGTGATCGCCCGGCTTCTTGTCCGCCTTACCGTGCACGCTCGCCGATAGGGTCTGCTGGACATCCGGATGGCAGTCCGCGCAGTCCTCCGCGCAATAGGCGGGCCGATAGGCAATCATAAGCAGAACTGCAAATGGGATCAGCTTTCGAAGCAAGGACGTGGGCGACTCCGATCATGCGAGCATTGGTGGTGATTCTACCTTAACCTAATAGATGGGTTGGCGTCAAGCTTAGGCGGCGCAGAGGAAGTCTGGGCCCTCGGCGAAGCCCAGTCCCGTTAAGGCATCACGAATGAGCTGACGGGCGCTGTGGGAGCTGACGGCGGATACCACAAACGAGTCTTTCGGTGACGTAAGATCGTCCGGCGGAATGATCGGCCGGTTTCGCAGCGTGTGACCTGTCTTGGCTGGGTCTATATCGACTACTGCTTCGATGTTCAGTCCCTGGCGGAGCAGATGCTTGATCAGCCGGCGTCCTGTCTTGCCCGCGCCCCAGATGATAATCGGTCGCGACTCCCCCTCAAGCAGCCTCGCCAGGTAGTGGGCCTTGGCCCGGAGAAAGTTCTCCAGGGAGTAGCGGCTGTCGGTGAAGGTAAGCCGCCCCTCGGTCTGCCGCCAGCAAACGAGCACTCGATCTACCTTGGCGAAGCGCTTTCTGGCGATGTGGAATCGCATCCACAGATCGTAATCCTCCGCCCACCCTCGCTCCTGGTAGCAGCCCAGTTCGAT
Source organism: uncultured bacterium (assembly GCA_964523735.1). Taxonomy (GTDB): domain Bacteria; phylum Armatimonadota; class UBA5829; order UBA5829; family UBA5829; genus CAZFYZ01. The sequence goes on from CAZFYZ010000010.1 coordinate 29,339, forward strand.
CAGTTCGCCCTTTCGAAGCATTGCGCTTGGGTGCGAGACCGGGCTTTCAACGAAGAAGTCGCGGGCGATCTGGTCGGAGGCGATGAGTGAGTTCAGCCACTCTTCGTATCTGACCATTCCGCCCAGCAGCCCGCGTCTGGGAAACGTGCGGACGCGACAGGAGCAGACGCTGAGCGAGGGGTCCGCGTCCATCATCTCGGCTTGCAGCTCCAGCCGCCTGGGGTGCGAGATGTCGTCTGCGTCCATTCGGGCGATGAGATCAGCCTTGCAGAGCGGGATGCCGACGTTCAGAGCCTGGATGATGCCGCCGTTGGGCTGGCGCAGGACCCTGACTCGACTGTCCAGGCGGATGCAGCTGTCCAGGATCTGAGGCGTGCGGTCGGTGGAGCCGTCATCAACGATCACAAGCTCGATCTCGGTTAGACTCTGCCGCAGTATGCTCTGGACCGCCGACTCGATTGTTGACTCGGCGTTATAGGCGGGCATCAAGACTGACACTCGCGGCCGTGAGTTGTGTCTCTTGTGGCTGGTCATCAAGGCAACACTTCCTCGCGATGGGGCCGAGGCCCTTCGCGGCGTTGACGCCTCGGACTAGCTGAACTATAATCTACCGCAGGGGGTTTGGCACTCCATGACCGGTCTGTCCGGCCCTCGACCTCGGACATCGGACGTTTGTTGTCTCGGAGGAGATACGATGCTCAGACGAATCGCATTCCTGGCAACCATCTCACTTGCTTTGCTCCTGCTTCCAATGGTCATGGCTGCGGACGAGCCCGCACCTGCGGACACGCCGCCGGCTCCTCTGACCGTTCCGGCTGTGGCGCCGCCGGCGCCCGTGACTCAGGAGATGGCTCCGGCAGCGACTATCCTTGCCCCGGACACGCAGATACTGCGCCGCACACCGGTAATCGACGGCGTGATCGATGCCGGAGAGTGGGACACCTACTATGCCAACACGGCTGGCGATTGGCAGGTCACAACCTACGCCAACTGGGATGGAAGCAACCTCTATGTGGGTGTGAAGTCCTCGAAGCCCGTTGATCTGTCCGCGGTGCTGGACGCTAACAACGACGGGTGGTTCCATGGCGATGAGAACTTCGAGTTCAAGGCGATTCGCGATGCTGACTCCAACCTGACTCTGGCCGTATGCAGCTATGAGTCACGCAACACCAAATCTCCGGTGGCGACACCAATAAGCGCTATGGACGCCGCGACGGTCGAGCTCAAGAGCACCAGATCTGCTGACGCGTTCGTGATTGAGATGAGGGTGCCGAACACGCTGATACCCGGGTTCAGGCCCGCCGTCGGCAGGACTATTGGCTTTCAAGTCAGTGTGAAAGCGGCGGCTGAAGAGTCTGGTTGGGTGCCCACAAGTCAGGTCGGTGAGCTCACGGAGTGCACGCTGGTGAACAAGAAGTTCGCTGCACTTAAGCCGCTGGTGTTGGGGTTCGACCTCAAGGACGCGAAGGTTGCCCGGGGAGAAGAGCTTGTCGGCAGGTTCCACCTGATGAATGATGGGACCGAGACGCTGGACGCTCGCAACTACATCCTGGCGGGTGAAGGCAAGGCGGGTGCGTATCTAAGCGCGGAGAGGATCCGCGTAGAGGGTCTGCCGCCGAAGAAGCATGTTTCACGTGAGATGAGAACGTTGATCCCCACCGATATGCCGCTTGGCAGTTGGGCCTTGGGTGCGGAGGTGCGAAGCACCGACGGCCGTATGGGCGCCGCACTGGTGAGCTTCGACGTGGTGGATCCGTTTGAGGTGGCACTAAGGCTGCCGATAGAGGACGTGCGGGCCGATGTGAAGGATGTCACGTTCCGAGTAATGATCACAAACCATACGCGACGCACCGTGAGAGGCAAGACTCAGATCACACTGCCGCCGGGCTGGGAGCTGTGGAAGGGCGTCAATACTCGGGAGTTCCAGGTGGGGCCGAGAGGCGGCGAGACCTTTGTGGTGTTCAAGGCCAAGCCGCCGCTGGGCGAGATGGGCGTGGTGCCGGTCAAGGCCGAGGTCACTATCGGCGCCGAGACCAAGACCGTCGAGGGCAAGATCACAATGGTCGCGCCGTAGCCGTTGACCGCAATCGCAGATCTACTAGTAAGCAAACCCCGAGGCCGACAGGCCTCGGGGTTTCGTTTCGGTCGGATGGGGCGCGATCAGGTCAGCCTGTCCCAGAGAGCCTGGCTGCGGGCACTGAGGTCGGCAAGCTGAGGGATCTCAAAGCGGTTACCGTCGATGTCGATCATCAAGTAGCGTCCGGGCTCGATCTCGTGGATGCTGTCGCGGATGCCGCGCATGATGAAGTGGCGGTCGCCGCGGTCGGTTTCGACGTCCCAGTAAATGGTCCCGTATTCCCGCTTTGCGTCGGTGATACAGCTGATCTTCGGTATGAAGTACCGCTTGGTTAGTTCCTGCTGGATCATCTGGCGTGTGCAGCCGTCGAGGTCCTTGAGGCTCCTGAGCATCCCGATCTCCCGCCCGGCGATGGCATCGAGCAGGCCGATGAACTCGTTGATCTCAGTGAGAGGGAAGGCCCTTACGGGCCTCACCTTGAGGTAGCTTCTGTCGTCGGCCACGGTGAGGATAAGGGCGTCGCCGCGTTTGTCGAACTTGAGCTTGCAGGGCTCCAGGTACTCCAGGTCCCCGCTCGATTCGTTCAGGTCTTTGTAGTCCAGGGTCCAATCGGCCATCTAACCATCCACCACCTTGATCTTCGAGAGTTCCTGCTGAATCTCCACGAGCCTGTAGTAGACCCCGTGACGCTCCATAAGCTCGTCGTGTGTGCCCATCTCGGCGACCCGGCCGTCCTCGAGCACGATCAGCCGATCCGCCTGCCTGAGGGTCGAGAGCCTGTGAGCGATAGCGAATGTCGTGCGGTTCTTGACCAGTCGCGCAAGAGCCTGCTGGATCTGGCTCTCAGCGTGAGTATCGACGGAGGAAGTTGCCTCGTCCAGGATCAGTATCTTGGGATCGCAGAGGATGGCCCGGGCGATAGAGATCCTCTGGCGCTCGCCGCCCGATAGTCGGCCGCCGCGCTCACCGACCTGAGAGTCATACCCGTCGGGCAGCTTCATAACGAACTCATGAGCATTGGCGGCTTTGGCGGCCCGGATGATCTCTTCGCGACTGGCATCGCGCTTGGCGTAGGCGATATTCTCCATGATCGTGCCGCTGAAGAGGAACGGCTCCTGCAGGACCACTCCTATCTGGCTGCGGAGGTCCTGCGTCGGGATCTTGCGGACATCCACGCCGTCTATAAGAATCGCGCCCTCACCTACGTCGTAGAAACGGCACATCAGGTTGATTAGGGTCGTCTTGCCGGCACCACTGTGACCGACCAGGCCGATCATCTCGCCGGCCTTGACGTGGAGGCTGACGTCCTTCAGCACGGGGTTGATGGGCTCGTAGCCGAAGTTGACGTGTCTGAACTCGATCTCGCCTTTGATGTCAGGCATGGGGACAGCGTCGGGCGCGTCCGCGATTTCGATGTCCTGATCGAGAACCTCGAATATGCGCTCGGTGGCGGTGAGGCTGGAGGACATGAAGTCGCCGCTGCGGCAGATCACCTGCAGGTGGGCATAGAACATAGATATGTAGCCGAGGAACGCCATGAGGGTGCCCGGGCTCTGGTCATGAACGATCACGCCATAGCCGCCCACCAGCCAGACAAGGGCGGTGCTGAACTGGGTGAAGAGGCCAATCGTGGGCCAGAATGTGCTGGAGGCGGTCGACACTCGTACCTCGGCGTTGTAGACAGCGTTGGTGCGCTGGCTGAACCTAGCGACCTCCTGCTCCTCCTGGGCGAACGCTCGGATGACTCGAATCCCCGCCAGAGCGTCGTGAAGCACTGCACCCACGCGTGACCACGTATGCCAGTATCGGTGATACTGCCTCATCAGGCGCTTGAAGAAGAACAGAGACATGATCGCGACGAGAGGGCTCGGGACAAGGACCCAGAGCGCGAGCTGCCAGGACATATGGAACATCATGCCGCACGCGCCAAGCAGCAGCAGCGTGCCGATGACGTAGGAGTGGAGCGCGTTGTTCATGAAGCTGTTGAGCGCGCTCGTGTCCTGCGTTACCCGGGCCATGATCGATCCCAGCTGGCGCTTGTCGAAGTAGCTCAAGCTGAGCCGCTGCAGTGTCTGATACAGCTGAACGCGTACGTCGAGCGTGAGCCGGCTGCCGAGCCAGGCTGACAGGCGACCCTGCCAAATGGCGGTCGCCCATGAGATCAGCCAGATCGTGACGTAGCACAGGACGATGGTTACGAGCACTTCGACTCGGCGATTCTGCGCGTTCAAACTCAGCACCAGGGGGAGGTCCACTTCGCGTCCGAACAGGTTGTCCCAGAAAGGTTTGTTGAGATAAGGGACAGTCAGACTTATGGCGGAGGTGGTGAGCACGAGGCAAGCCACAAGACACAGCTTTCGCCAGTAGGGTCTTGTCAGACCGAACAAACGTTTGAGGACTTTGGTCTTGTTGAGGCAGGCGTGGCAGACTTTGCTGCCATCGGGCAGGAGCCGGCCGCAGTTCTCACAGCGCTTGTCCTCCTCGCCCATATCGGCGGGGATGTCCTCGCTCTTGGAGAGGGATTCGAGGGCGCGGGCGACCTTAGTGAATCTGGGGGCGAGCGTGTGAGTGTAGTGCAGGAGGTCGACGACCTTTCCGCCGATGCCTACTTCCAGGACCCCACTGCCGACGAGAAACTCCGCATTCACTTCGGAAACGTTCTTAAGCGGTACTGCGTGCAGGAGCTGCGCCTTTTCTCCGTCGGGCAAGAAAACATAAGCGTTCTCCTTGGTGGCCACAAGCCACCGCACACCAAACTTCCCACCGCCGTCGATGTCCGTCGACACAGCAACCTGCGCTTCCTCATCTGGCGCGGTGAGTTTGCGCAGCTCGGATCGGACGCTTTCTGGTAGCGGCTCCATTATGGCCATTATTCAATTTCCTCGCAGATCAGCCAGCGGAATAGAACTTGCCAGCCGAAGGCATTATAGCACCTTGCTTGGGGTCAGTCTACCCGTTCTGCGAATAGAATGTAGTTTCTTGGGAGAATGAAGATGGAGGCGGCGCGAGGACAGTGGATGTAGACGGATGACTACTATGGAGTGCATGCCGGGGACGGGAGTCCCCGGCATCACGCATGGCTCAGGGACTGATTGCGATACTCTGGTTCTTCGCTCTCTGGTCCTGAGTCGAAAGAGTAGTCCAGTTGAAGTTGTACCACTGCATCGTGTTGCCATCCCAGCACCTGGCAGCGTTTATCTGGTTCTGCGGCGGGAAGTAAGTAAGCTCGAAATACTTGACATGCCCATCTGCAAATAGCAGATTGGAGCCATTCGCATGGAGCCTGTACTCCGTGGCCGGCAGGCTGGATTTGAGAGTATCGGCTTGGTTCAGGAACGGATACTGCGGAGGGTACTGCGGGTTTCCGTTCGGGAGATTGGCGGCCATGTTTGACGGACGCAGGCACGAGGTCGCCTGCCTGCCGAACTCGCGGATCAACATTAGACTGGCCGCATTCTTGATGATTCCCTCCGGCTGCTCAATCAAGCAGGCGTTGAACGCGTACGTTGTGACCGGGAACTGGCCGTTAGCGTTCGTTGGGAACGTTTCGTTGCCTGCCGCCGGGCATTTCCAGACGCTGGCTGGGTCGCCCTTTTTGGTGGACTGCTCAACGTAGCCGTAGAGCCCCTCAACCCAGGTGATGCCATACCGGAACTTCTGGTCTACCAGGGTCGGATCCGTGATGGGGACAATGGGTTGTACTGGCCCGAGGTTCATCCCTTGCCACAACCGATTGGTGGGATAGGTATCCTGCCAATCAGACAGATACATCTTGACCGCACTGGCGATCTGCTTCAAGTTGGAGTGGCAGGCTGCCTCAAGGCCTTTCTGCCTGACCCTCGCGAAGACAGGGAAGAGGATTGCCGCGATAACGGCAATGATCGCGATGACGACTAGTAGCTCGATGAGTGTGAATCCCTTTTCTCGTCGCATGTGAGTGCACCTCCACGTGATCTTGCTGTCCGGCGGGGGCCGGAGAGGGAACTACCTGACTTGGAATGCCGGCTCGTGCGTCTGGGCATAGTGCTCGGACGAGGTCAGGAGCCTGCCGTCTTTGTCGACGGCATAGACAATCCACATGTAGTAGCCTCCTTTCTTCAGGCGGGAGTGCGTGTTTGTGAAGTAGCGAGGCCCGACGACGACAGACGTGGCTTTGATGCCGGAGCGGGCCCAGCACGTCTGGCCCACTGTCTTGGCCGGGCCGGAACGAGGCTCGGAAGCAGCAATGATGCTGACGGAGTAATGAGCGGCGCCTGGGACAGGGCTCCAGCAGAGGCGAGGGGTAAGCGAGACCTGTTGGCCAGGTTTCGGCGACGTGAGCTCTATTGACCGGACCAGTGAGATCGTCGGCACGTCAGTGTGCCGGTCTGCTACGTTTACAGGCGGGATCCAAGAGGAGACGACGTACCCGCGGCGCGCTGTCCTAGAGTCGAGGCCCAGGACGACGCTGTACTGGCAATAGGGGACATTCGTGAGTGTGACGGATCCTGTGTAATCGGTGGAACCCCAGATGCCGTTCCACGCTGCAACGCTCCAGGCCCCGGTGAACAGCCTCGAATCGGATGGGAGCGCGGCGTCGGGGTGTGGACGGACCAGAACAACCCGAGCATTCTTCAGGGGCTTGCCGCAGGCGCGGACGGTGAGACGGACACTGCCTGTGCGCGAGGACCCGGTGGACGCGCGTTGGAGAGCTGCGTCGGCCTGGTGAGAGGCAAAGAGGGCGGCTTGCTCCGTCCACGCCGCAGGCTGGCGCGATCGAAGGTACTCGATGTGTGCATTGTAGAAGCCGAGCGCACGGTGAGGCATGGCAAGACGCTCGGCGTTGGCGCCAGCGAGCAGGGCACCCTCGGCACGTGTCCAGTATTGGAGGTCGGCACTCCTGTTGGAGAGCAGGAGGGCCGCTCGAGGGTCGCCGGCGGCGGACAGAGCGCATGCTAGAAGCTGGTGCGGATAGCCCCTTAGTGACGGTGACTCTTGGCAGAGCGCGGTTAGAGTCTGTGCGGCTGCACCGAAGTCCCAGAGGGTGAATTGGCACTCGGCTAGCCGCAGAAGGGCCGCGGGCCGGTAGGCGGAGCGGGGATAGGTTTCAAGAAATCGCTCAGAGCGCCACAAGCGGGTGGCGCTAGGGGTGGAATCGACGGTCCGACGCCAGGTGCCATCGGGGTGAAAGTGGACGTAAGTGTACTGTTTGTCGGGGTGGAGGCGGTTCAAGTGGGCGAACTCGCGGGCTCCATAGCAGAGAGTGAAACAGTATGCCGTGGCAAACAGAAGAGGGATGCCTGGAGCGAGCTTGAGTAGGACTGAGGGTAAGGCGGCTTGCCTGGCTCCGGTGGAGGCATCGACTGCGAGAATGAGTGCGGCCCAGTATAGCGAGGTGACCAGCAGTGCAGAGAGTACGGACCCTCCGGTGCGCATCAGCACTAACGCGGTCAGCAGGTGGCAGAGCCATAGTGGAAGGGAGAGAGCGGCTGCCCACAGGGGCGTTCGCATCAGCGCGCGCCTCAGAGTATCATTCAGGAGGTAGGCGACACCCAGGGAAGCCGTGAGCGTTGCAGGCACGGCCTGTGCAAGGACGAGCAGGTATGAGTGGACATAGGGCAGGCTCGTGTAGTCCAGTGCAGCGGTAACTAGTAAGGGGGGTGGCAGGAGCGAGAAGGGTTTGGCCGCGGCGATTGGGATAGAGGCTAGAAAGGCTGCGGCTACAAGGGAGGGTTTTGCGTTTCTGGATCGAGACAGTACGTATCCGGAAGCAATCGGAATCGCGAGTAGAGCTATCGGAACAGAGGTGCCGCAGGTCTGACGCGGAATCGAAGCCAGGATGCTGGGAACTACGAAGCCTGCGAGCGCGGCCGTGGCCACTAGGATGCGGCTGGTGGCAGGGAGCAGGAGAAAAGCGAGTAGTGCGGCCGAGCCGAGTAGAATGGCGGGCAGAGCAGAGGTGAGCGGTGGGTAGCTTGGGACACTTGGAGTGAAGCTACCAGTGTAGTCTGGCCAGGAGAGCGTTAGGGCGGCTCCGAGTAGGAATGCAATGCTGACGAGGATGACTGTTCGGCGGTTCATTGGATCCTCCTGCAGTGCGAAGGTAATGTGACGGAGCAGGAGTCTACGGAGGCAAGGACGCGGCCGCCGGGGGCGGTTTGGACAGACAGGGCTGAGAGGTGGGTGGTACATGGGCTGTGTGGGCTGGCCTGGGGCCGCTGCGGTAGGCAGGTGGCAGTCGCGATCAGCGCGGCTAGGAGAGTGATGGCCACGGCATTGCGCAGCTGGGATGAAAGGATTCCCCAGGGAGGAAGTAAGAGGAAACGACGGACTGTGAGGATTGGCCGATTCCCATCAGCGGCAGCGGCATCCGCTAGTGCGGCGCGGAGTCTCGCGTTGAACTCGGGAGGGAGTTTTGCCGCGCGCACCGGTTCTGCGGCGTGATCAAGGCCCTTGTGGAGGTCCTGGTGGGACTGATGGTAGAGGCGGCACCTGGTGCAGGCCTGGATATGTTCGAGAAGTTGGGGATCCGATCCTGGCGCATCGGGTTGTAGGCGGATGTGACGTTGTGCTTTGGCGCATTTCACGGCATGTCTCCTCGATTGTCGGGAGGGGCGTAGCCTGCTTGCTGGAGGTGACGGAGAAGCAGGGTTCGCGCGTATGCTAGGCGGGAACGAACCGTTCCTATGGGTATCGAAAGCGCGCTGGCGATCTGATCGTAAGGTAGTTCGGTGTAGTACCTCAGTAGGAGTGTCTCTCTGTAAGCGGGAGGAAGAGTAGCGACGGCAGCAGCGAGAGCACGGCATAGGTCGCGTGATTGGGCTTGCTCGGATGGATCCGGGGCGGACGGAGGGCAGAGGTTGCCGAGGCGCTCACCAAGGCGGAAGACCGACTCACGGGACTGAGATCGAAGCCAGTTGCGGGTGCAGTTCAGGGCGATCCTGTGAAGCCACGTGGAGATCGAGGCTTCGCCGCGGTATGTGCCTATGTTGCGGAAAGCGTGCACCAGAGTCTCCTGGAGAGCGTCCTGCGCGTCGTCAGTGTCGCCGGTAGTAGCGAGTACTAACCTGAATAGGGCGTCCTGATGTGGCGCGATGAGTGCCTCGAATGCTGCTACATCGCCGGACTGTGCTCTGAGAACCAGTTTTCGTTCGTCGTCAAGCATGGCTTGTGCGTTTGCTTGCGCCTGTGACGTACGTTAGACACCGGTTTGGTGGAGGAAGTTCGAATCTAGTTGAAGGAAATGCGGGCGCGGTGCTAGCCACCGGCGAGGAGATTGAGAATGCGCTCCAGATCGTCCTCGGAGTAGAACTCAATCTCGATGCGGCCCCGGTCCTTGTGAAGGACCAGTCGCACCTTTGTGCCGTAGATCTCGCGGAGGCGTGCTTCGATGGCGGGGATGTTTGGATCTTGCGATCCTGGGCTTGTTTCACGTGAAACATTTGGCTGGCCGCTCTTCGACTGTGTGCTGGACCAGTTGCGGGCAAGAAACTCAGCCTCTCTCACCGAAAGACCAGCGTCAAGTATGCGACGTGCCAGTTCCTTCTGGTCCTTCTCCTCCCCCAGAGACAGGATCGCGCGCGCATGACCCTCACTAAGTCTGCCTGCGCGCACGTGAGACTTGACCTCGTCCGGAAGGTTGAGCAAACGCAAAGTGTTCGCGACGGTCGAGCGACTTTTGCCGAGTCCGAATGCCATATCTTCCTGTGAAAGGCCGAACTCGTCTGCGAGTCGCTTGTAGGCGATGGCGGCTTCCACAGGATTGATATCCTCCCTCTGGAGGTTCTCAATGAGCGCGACCTGAAGACTCTGTTCGTCGGTCAGTTCGCGCACAACAGCAGGGATGCTCGTGAGGCCTGCTGCGGTGGCCGCTCTGTAGCGGCGCTCCCCGGCGACCAGCTCGTAGTTGCCGCCCGACTTGGAGCGAACCACGATCGGCTGAAGAATGCCGTGGACCCTGACGGAACTCACAAGCTCCTGAAGCCTCTCCTCGTCCACCGTCTCGCGCGGCTGGTACGGGTTCATGCTTATACGATCAAGCTCGATCTCTATCCCGCCCGCCTTCTCCGTCTTCTCCGCGCCAGGAATAAGTGCGCCCAAGCCTTTACCGAGTCCTCTAGGTTCCAAACTCCAACACCTCCGCTGAGAATTTCCTGTAGGCTTCCGCGCCCTTTGACTTTGGATCGTAGCTGATTATGGGCTTCCCGTGGCTGGGGGCTTCACTCAGGCGCACATTTCGAGGAACAAGGACCGAGGACACTTTATCTCCGAAGTGTCTCCTGACCTCGTCCACAACCTGCTGTGAGAGGTTGGTCCTGTAATCGAACATAGTAAGCAGCACCTTAGCCACTTCAAGGTTTGGGTTCAGATGCTGCCTGACCAACTGGACTGTTCGCAGTAGTTGACTGATCCCCTCGAGGGCATAGAACTCGCACTGGATAGGTAGTATGACATACTGGGCGGCAGTCAGTACGTTCACGGTCAGCAAGCCCAGAGACGGCGGGCAATCGATGATGACGAAGTCGTAGTCGTTCTCGATTCGCTTGAGCGCCTGTTTGAGCTTGGTCTCCCGCGACATCATAGACATGAGTTCGATGTCCGCACCGGCGAGGTCCAGACGCGCAGGGACCAGGTGAAGTCCTGGAGTTTCAGTCTCGACGATAACCTTCTCGATCGGCACGTCGTTGATCAGCACGTCGTAGATGCACTCTCGGATCTCCGACTTGATCGCCCCAACTCCGCTTGTCGCGTTGCCCTGGGGATCAGTATCCACCAGCAGCGACCTTACACCGTCGGCCGCTAGGCACGCGGCCAGGTTGACCGCTGTCGTTGTCTTGCCAACTCCGCCCTTCTGATTAACAACCGCAAAGGTCGCTGACATCCTGCCCACCTTTCAAAGACTCAACAACAGCCTCTTAGCCAGTTCTTCGCCGGAGTCCTGCAACATTTGCCTTGCCGGATTCCAGCTACTGTGGATCACGCGTGCGAAAGGGCCAGGCCGCTGGACGTCACTCCACCGGTCCGGCCCCTAATGGTAAACATGCGTCTACTACTCTGAGTTCTACCTGATCCGGTCCGCTGCCAGGCGTCTTAGCATCATCTCTGCGATCTCTTCGCCGCTGACGCTGTACTCGCCCTTCTGAATGCGCTCCTTGAGCTCGGCTACGATCTCGTCCCTTGTGTCTGGCACGCCAACCAGCGCTTCTTCCGCCAATGCCATGCCTCTCTCGAGCGGCGACAGCTGCTTAGAGCCGCGGGTCTGGTCGTGCGCTGCTTTCCTGGGCCTGTCCTTCGGCAGGATCTTCGCCTCGGCGGCGCCAAGATGAGTGGAAGCTTTTCCGGATTCCATTCTTGAGATCTTCATGCTGATCACCCCCGCTGTATTCTGAGATGCTTTGGGGATTGCCGCAACATGCTACCACCGTACACGCACAAAAGGCAAACCCCGAAAAGCTTAGGAAACGGCGGCCCGGCCGACTTGATCTGGCCCTGATCCAGATGTTAGTCCCGAAGGCTTTGCGTCCCCTTCTTTCGAAGAGTTTGCCTTTTCGTCCTCATAGGTTGTCTACATACAGGATTATCGGTGCAGTGCCTGGCCCTCTTTAGGCCGCCACGGAAGTTTTTCCATTTTCTTTTGCCTCAACGTCAGCAGCCGTCCGTACAAAAGAAAACCCGCCTGCGGAGTCCGCCTGCGGGGCGCTTGGAGGACTGGGAGCCCTCTTCGCTTAAGAGCCACAACACTTTTAGGAAGGAGAAAAAGATGTTTGTGTCTACCGGATACTCCTGCAAGAACCGTGCCAAACCCGGCATTTCTGCCAGGACCACGGGCAGCGTTTATCCGGAGACACACGTATTATCGGGGACCGGTGTCGCGCTCATTAGGGTCTTGTGACTATCCGAGGACCATACCGAGCGCACATTAAGTTGTCTGAGCAATGACACTGGCCGCTGCTTTTGTCAACCTCGCAACCAACGCGGAGCTTACGCACAGCCTGGTTGTCACACGCGTACGCAGGCCTGTCGGGCCGATGCCTTGACTTTGCACCACCGCTGAGGTTATTATTGGCAAGACGTCTACAAGCTGTTTAACTCGACCGAGCTCAGAAGGAACAAGCGCGTGGTCAGACTCGTCTGAATACAGGCCAAACAGGCTCTGCTGTAACCTGATCCAGGACGGCCGTCAGCTCGCGCATCGGATCATGGAGGATCATAGGCATTGAAGACAGCGCTCATCCTGATCTTGCTCGCCGCCACGGCCACTGCCGCCGCAGCGCTCAGCATCTCAATCGCTGTTCCTGATTGCAACGCTGTAATCGAACCAGACACCACCGGTGAACTCATCCGGGCCGACGGCTACGCAACTCTGGCTTCCCCAGGTGATCCTGCTCTGCCCTACAAAGAAATCAGTCTCCTTCTGCCGCCCAATGCTGATCCACACTCAGTGATCGTGGGCTTGCGGGACGCTGCGACCACCGAGATCGAGGGCCTGCACGAGTTAGCCCCCGCCCCGCCAATCGCGACCTCCGTTGACGGTGGAGAGACAGTGGACTGGGGCCCTGGCAAAGAGATTGCGAATGGCCGTAACGCCGCGGTCTATTCGCGCAACGAGTTCTACCCGAGCTCGAACGTCCAAGTTGTCAGCGTGGGCAACATGCGGAAGTGGCGACTGGCACGTGTACGGTACTATCCCTACCGCTGCAACCCTGTTTCGCGCCAAGTGACTCTGACCACGGGCGGAGAGATCGAGCTAAGCTACGACCTGCGTTCCGTTACTATCGAGTCAGTGTCCGGCGCAGCGCGCGATCGTGTCTTCACGGATAAGGTTGCGGATATTGCCGCGAACTTTGAAGAGGCGCGGAGCTGGTATGACTCGACGGGCGGAGTGATGCTCCAGAGCGAGCCCGCTGCGGCTGGCGGCTACGCCATCCTAACGACCTCCGCGATCGCTTCCGCAAGCACAAAGCTGGCGGCGTTTGTGAACCACAAGACTTCGCGTGGTTTTGGGGTGACGGTGGTAACCGAGGCACAGTGGGGAGGCGGAACCGGAGACACCGCCGCCAACAGGATTCGAGCCTGGCTGAAGGCCAACTACGTCTCCAAAGGCCTCAAGTACGTGCTGCTCATCGGCAATCCCAGTCCCTCGACGGGCGACGTGCCCATGAAGATGCTCTGGCCCAGACTCGGGAGTTCCACCTACCGTGAGGCTCCGTCAGACCACTTCTACGCGGATCTTACCGGCAACTGGGACTTGAATGGCGATGGCTACTACGGCGATTCCAGCTACGATCTTGGCACGGGCGGCTGCGATCTGTATCCGGAGGTGATCGTTGGCAGGATACCCTACTATTCAGTGCCATCCGACCTGGACTCGATCCTGCAGAAGATCATGGACTACGAATCCGGAGTTACAGGTGGAGACTGGGTCAAGCGTGCGCTCATGAGCGCTAAGCCATCTGACGGCAGCACGCCGGGCTATCACCTCTTTGAGGCCATCAAGTCCGATACCCTGAACCCCGCAGGCTTCGGGGCGATCAGGGTCTATGAGGAGACCTACGGCGTCAGTCCCGCGCCGGATTACACCCCGTGTTCGTATGCCAATGTTACCTCGGCTTGGAACCAGCACGCGGGGTTTCATTTCTGGTGGACGCACGGCAATGAGACTGTCGCGGCCGACATATTCAGCTCTGACCGAACCGCGCAGCTCAGTAATAGCTTCCCATCCTTCACTTTCCAGTGCTCGTGCCTGAACGCAACGCCCGAGAATTCCAACAACCTGGCCTATGCGCTGCTGAAGCGAGGCGCCATCGCGACCAATGCGGCAACCAGGGTCTCGTGGTATTACCCCGGCCAGACTATCTTCACAGACAGCGACTCGAACGCGGGCATGACCTACAAGTATGCCTACGAGCTGATCCGCAATAAGCGGCCTTGTGGTGATGCTCACTACGCCATGCAGTCGGAGCTGCCCCGCGATATCTGGATGAACCACTGCGTGTTCAACCTGTTCGGCGACCCATCGTTAGTCTACGCCTCTGGTCCGGCAATCATCCACCCAACTCTGCCAGACACTGATGTCACGAGTTCACCCTACCAGGTGGAAGCGCAGGTCACGACCAACGGCCCTCTCAAGACCGGCAGCCCCGTCGTGAAGTGGAACACCAATGGGGGGCCTACGTTCAACACGGCATCCATGTCGCTCGTCGGTGGACTGACTTACAGAGCGCAGATCCCGGCGCAGCCCTATGGCACGACAGTATACTACTACCTTCACGCGGAGGATACCGCGGGTCGCACTGGCGTAAGCCCGGCAGGCGCACCTGGTGTTCTGCACTCGTTCCGGGTGCGCGTCGACACGCAGCCGCCTGTCATCCAACACACTCCGCTGGCAAATACGGGCAACCTCGTGGGACCCTACATTGTGCAGGCGACTATCACCGACGACACGGCCATAGGCAGCGCGGTGCTCTACTATCACCGGAACTCCGCGGCAGATACAGCCGTTGCCATGACTCCGGTGAGTGACAACACCTATCAGGGGCAGATTCCCGGTCCCTCTGCGGCCGGCGATGTCATTAGCTACTACATTGGGGCCACGGACGCATCGCTCAGTCGCAACACTGCTCGCAGCCCGTCGCTCTCCGGATACTACAGCTTCGCAATCCCGCCTAAGCGCCGCGTGGCGGTCTACAATAGCTCATCCACTCCCCTGTACTTCAGCGGCACCAACAGCAACTGCTATCAATCTGTTGCCAATATCCTGAGCTCCGATCCATCGCAGAGGTTCGATGTTTCAGTCGTGACCAGCCTCACGGCAACCGATCTTGCCGGCAAAGACGCGCTGATACTGCCTGATAACGGCGTTTTGTCCGCGGACACTCAGAGCGTCATCAACTGGTTCGGTGTGGGCAAGACGATCGTCACTCTGGAAAGCTCGACCAGCTACGCAGCCTGCTCTGGGTTCATGTGGCCGGCGGCCGCAGGCACCTCCGGGTATGGCAATTGCTGGGACACCAACGCCTCCGTGAACGATCAGCAGATAATGCTGGCGGATCCGATCACGGCCGGTTACAGCGTTGGAGACGTGATAGAGTCTCGCGGCTATACTGCCTCATTCATTGCGAGTGCCCTCCCGTCCGACGCACGGATTCTCTCCCGGAGCAAGAACAACCCGGCGCGCGTGTATGCCGCGTATCGGGATGTCCCGGGAAAGGGGAGAATCGTCGCACTGGGGCCGTATGTGCAGGTTCTGCCCACTCAGTATTCGATGATCCGGGAGGCGCTGGCTGTCTCACCCACAGACAAGACCGTCACCGTCACTGCTCCCGCTCCAGGCGTCTTATTCGAGACCGGCCAGACGGCCACGATCTCGTACATGACCTCGGGCGTCTGGTCACCAGTCGAGAAGGTCAAGCTGGAGTACAACACGGGACTTGACAGCACCTGGCTTCCGATCCCGGGGGCCGGCTCTCTAGGCTCAGGCAATGTGTCGTTCAACTGGTTGACGGCGGGTCTTCCCTCGAGCGATGGCTACAGAGTGAGAGCTAGCCAGGTCGCTGGAGGCGCAAGCGATAGGTCCGATGCCCCATTCACTATTGTGGGCGTGGTTACAATCGCCCAGGCCAAGGCTCTGCCGGATGCGAGTCTTGTGAAACTCAAGAACAAGCCTGTCCTGTCGGCGGTCTCCGGACAGAGCTACATTGGCGAATACACCAGGCTTACGGGGATCAAGGTGCGCAATGCAACGGGCCTTGTTGTCGGGGCTCTGGCGACCGTTGTGGGGAAGATGTCCACCGAGAACGGCGAGCGGGCTGTCGACGCGATCTCCAACCTGACCGCGGGGGGGGCATCGGCCCAGGTGGGCCCGTTGTTCATGCGAATGTGCGCACTGGGCGGCGGATCGATCGCTGGCCAGGAAGGAGTGGTCGAGTACCGGCGGATCAGAAACGACGATGCATGGTCCACGGTCTTGGTCCCCGCGACCGGTATCAACACCATCGGTGTGCTGGCGCGGGTCGCTGGCAAGGTGACGGCCATAGGCTCGGACTACTTGTACGTGGATGATGGCACAGGCTGCGACGATGGCTCGGGCTTTGTCGGAGTGAGAATTTTGTGCGGGACGATGGCGAAGCCCTCGGTGAACGCCCGCGTCGCGGTAACCGGGGTCAGCTCCACATATTTCGAGCGGGGCTGCCTTTGGAGGGCAATCGTACTGCCGACACAGTCTTCTTGGCAGTTGCAGTAGGAGAGCGCAGGGGCGTGGCATAGCACGCTGCATTGCTTGACTTCATGCTTGGGAGCCGTATAGGATAGAGCATTCGAGTTCGTTTGCTATACGAGCTTGCAGGAGAGGCCCCAGGACATGGATGTGGAAAGCAACACCCAACGGTTTACACCCGCGAAGATAGTCCCTCTTTGGACGCTCGTCTTCTTCACCGGCTGGTTCATCATGCAGATCGAGCTGGTCGGCGCGCGTGCTCTGACGCCGTTCTTCGGCAACTCGATCTTCGTGTGGGGCAGTGTGCTAGCTATATTCATGCTGGCCCTGGCAATCGGCTATGGCGCCGGTGGACGGATGACTCGCAAATACGGCTCGCACTGGGTGCCTGCGCTTCTGCTGGTTGGCGCGGCGGCTCTGGTCGCTCTCTCGGTTCTCAACCAGAACCAACACCGGTTCTGCGCCTATCTCGCGGGCGTGGGAATGGATGTTCGCTGGGGGGCGCTGCTGGCATCGATGATCTTCTATGCTCCGCCGATGGTGCTGGCGGGGATGATTGCGCCGTATGCCGTTCACCTGGCTACCGGCAAACGCTCGGAGGTCGGCAGCCGTGCCGGGACTCTGTATGCTGTCTCCACTGTCGGGAGCTTCCTTGGGAGCCTCGCAACCTCGTTCATCCTGATCCCGGGCTACTCACTCAATGGAGTGGAGTTGGGCGGGGCCGCTATGGTGGCAGCGGCGGCCATTGTCTCCGCGGTCGCGCTTTCGGTTGCGGACCGGCCCGCTGTTGTCCTGAGTGTGCTGTTCTCGGTCGTCGCGATCCTGGCGATGACCTATTCCCCCAGGCACTTTGTCTCGTCGACGCAGGAAGTCTTCAGCCGCACGATGGTCGGAGCGAAGCTCAGCGATGCCGAGCCCTCAACGCTTGCCAGACGCCTGGCCGACGGGCAGAAAGAGGCCGACGCCGAGCTGAAGAAGTATGCAGGGCAGGAGATCGAAGAGCCCATACTCAACCTCGAGACTGCCTACCATCGGGT
>CAZFYZ010000010.1:46656-53411 GCA_964523735.1 uncultured bacterium
CACGCCGCGCTGCGCCACCGGCTCGGCGGCCATGTCACCCAGAAGGGCAGCCTGCGGCTGTTGGTGTTCGGGGAGTCGCAGTACCGTGTGGCGCAGACCAGCTTGGACCTCCGGGACATTACCTACAGCTCTACCGAGTATACCGGCATGCTGATGGCGCCGATACTCTACAAGCACGACATCAAGCGCGTGCTGATCATCGGCCTCGGCGGAGGAGATGTCGCGCGGCGGATCGAGACCTGTTATCCCGAAGCGGAGATGGACGTGGTCGAGATCGACCCGGCTGTAGTCAAGATCGCGCAGGACTACTTCTTCTGGAAGCCAAGCAAAAACGTGACGGTCTACACAATGGACGGCCGCTCGCTGGTTGGCATGAAGATCGCGACGGGGCAAGCCGACTACGACTGGATCGTGCTAGACGCCTTTGACAACGATTCGATACCCTTCCACATGACCACGGTGGAGTTCTACGCGCTTCTGCGGCAGGCTCTGAGCAAGGACGGCCTGCTCGCGATGAACACGTGGATCCACCTCGACCTCTACGGTTATCAAGCTCGCACCGTGCAGGCAGCGTTCTCAGATGGCGAGAACAAGCCGGGGTTTGTGGATGCCTACTTCGCCCACCGCGCCTGCAACATGGTTCTGGTTGCTCAGAATAACGCCAAAGGCCCCATGACCTCGGATCGTGCGTTGGCAGGTCGCAAGAGAGCGCGCCTGCCTGAGGGGGCGCTTGCAGACCTGAGCTACTGCACGTCCTGTTTGCTCTCCAAGCCCAACTGGGACCCCAAGGGCAGCATCCTCACCGATTCCTGGGCGCCAGTCGAGCGGCTGATCTGTGTGAAGTAGTCGGCCGGTTGTTCCGAGATTTTGGTGTCGCAGCTTGTCTGATCGGGTGCTCGCAGTGAGCACATCGCCCAGCCCCTGCATCGTGCAAGACGGAAATCTCGAAACAACCGCACTCACCTCACATTCACGCTCGCCCCTGTTGACAGGTAGTTCCCCTTGTAGCGGTACTTTGCGGCTATCGTTGCCGTGCCTGGCGAGAGCGGCGTGACCAGCCCTTTCCAGTCAACCGTCGCAACTAATGGCGCACTCGAGGTCCACTCGGCGACCTGAGTAACGTCGATGTAACGGCTTGTGGCCCGCGCCTGGCAGGCTAACTGGTAGGGTTCTCGGTTGTAGAACGTGTAGCCGGTCGGTGTCATGTAGAGGAACCATACCGTCTGGTAGGCCACGGTGACATTGCACGCGGCTGACCTCGTGTTACCCCCATAGGTATAGGCGCAGCTCACGCTTGCGGTGCCCGCGGTCTTTGGTGTCATAATGCCCGCTCCGTCAACCGTGCAGACTGTGGGTTTCGACGAGGCCCAGGTGCCGAGCTGAGTGATGTCCAGGACTGTCCCGTCTGTGAATGCCGCCAGTGCGTGAAGCTGGCGAGGGTCAATGCTTGGGCAGATGGTGCTGCTCGGGTAGACGGTGACCGAGGCGAGGGTTCTGCCTTCCACCGTCAGACTGACTGGTCTGGTGGTGCTGCCGACGCCGTTTGTGGTGTTGGTGAAGCTGATGGTATCCGTATACGCGCCGCCGGCAAGGGAAGGGGCGGTGGAGTTGATGGAAGCTGTTACAGTGATCGATCCACCCGGATTCAGCGCGCCCGATGTTCCGGAGAGGCTGACCCATCCGGCCGACGGGTTGTGGCCTGCTGTCCAACCGATAGGCGCGCTGCCGGTGTTCGTGAGGGTGTAATGCTTGGAGGGCGGCGAGAAGGGCCCTCCATAGCTGCCGGTGGAATTCAGCCCGTCATCCGGTGTCACGGCCAGAGCCCCCGCCCTCACCGTCAGCTCGACCTCCCTGGTGGTGTTGCCGATGCCGGAGGTGGTGTTGGTAAACGAGATGATGTCATCATACCTCCCGCCGGAGAGCGAGTTTGCCGCGGAGTTGATGGACACATCAACCGTCGCCGATGCTCCCACCGCGAGATCCCCTGATGATGGGGAGATCGTCACCCAGTCCACGACCGGGTTGTCCGCGGCTATCCAGGAGAGCGGCGTCGAGCCCGCATTGGTAAGCGTGTATTGCTTGGAAGATGGAGTAAACGGCCCGCCCTGGTTGCCTGAGGACACGAGACTACCGGCGGAAACTTCCAGCCCTGATCCGAAGACATTCAGCACCGCGTTTCGAGTGGTGTTACCCTGCCCATTAGTAAGGTTGGTGAAGTAGATGGTGTCCTCGTAGATGCCAGCCCCCAACCCGGTTGCCAGGCAGTTGACCCGTGCAGCGATCGGAATGGAAGAATGTGCCTGCAGGGTGTATGAACAGGTGAGCCAGTTGTCGCCGATGTCGTGGGTGACACTGAAATCGATAGGCGTGTCGGCGAGGTTGGATACCGTGTAGAGGAGCTTGTCCGGGCTAAATGGCCCGCCGACCGGTCCGGAGGAGCTGAAATCGGTATCGGGATCGACGACCATCGAGATTGGCTGAGCCTGGGAGACTGATAGCTGCACCTCGCGCTTGGTGTCGCCGACTCCGTTCGTCGTATTGCTGAACGTGACCGTATCGGTGTATGTTCCCGCAGAGAGAGCATTGGCCGCGGCGTTGAGCGAGACTGTCACAACCGCCGAATGGCCCGCGTTGAGCGATCCGGACGCTGGGGAGACGGTGACCCAACTCGCGCTCGGCGTGTGGGTCGCGGTCCAGTCGACCGGCGCTGTTCCTGGGTTGGTGATGGTGTACTGCATGGATGTTGGGCTGAATGGCCCACCAGAGAACCCACTGGCGGTCAGGTCCGTGACGGGTGTCACGGCGATCCCGCCAGCCTGGCTGGCGAAAGCCTTGACGCAGACATTGGCGTTCGGGTAGTAGGCGATGATGTCCGCCCAGTTCGTGCCGTTGCTGCTGATGTAGCTCTGGCCGCTTCCCGACTTGGCGTCGCTCGAGTAGCCCGGAATAGGGTACTCGTACGCTATCGGGTAGCTGTATCCAGGGGTGTTCAGTCTGACGACCACCGAGAATCGCTGCCCCGCAGTCAGAGACACTGGCGAGTCGAGGTTGACCGTATGATAGCCGGGCATGTTGATAGTCCCAGTCTTGGAGGCGGCTGCCCCTGCCGCATTGACTGGCCCGGCCGTCGGGCTGAGATGAATGTAGACAGTATAGCTTGTCCCTGGCGAGAGGGCGTAGAAGCTTACGGCGACCAGGCTCTCATCCGCTGTCGCCTGAAAGATGTTCGCCGCCCATGCCGTCTCCGAGCCGTAACCCACCGCGCCGATCATGCCGTACGGATCATACTGATAGTTCCGCGTGAGCCTGGCGGTTGATTCGGCCGTGAACAGCGCCGCATCATCGGCGAAGACGGAGTCATAGTAGGACACATAGAAGTATCCGCCCTCGCCCCAGTAGTGCCCCCAACTGTTCTTAGCTATGAAGGCTCCGTTGCCAGGCGGGACAAGGGCAAATCTTGTGCGGTCGTAGGTATCGTCCCAGCCCACCAGGGTCACGCCGTGGTTGGCCGTCGAGTAGCCGTTGTAGTAGTACGAATGCGTGCTCGGGTTGTAGTAGCCATCGCCGTAATAGAGGGAGGCATACAGAGCGCCATGGTCGTAGATTGCGCTCTTGATGTTGCTGTTGTCCAGCGGGCCGCTTCGCAAGGGTAGAAACCAGACCTCCTGCACGTGCTTCTGTGTTGGTGGCCAGGCAGGAGAGTAGCACGAGAGTGAATAGGGGTCGTCATCCTCGTTGACGGGTCCGCTCCAGCGGGCCAGGTAGGCCGTTGCCATGAAGTGGTCTCCGCCATCACAGCAGGGGTAGTCATAGCCGCTCCTGTTCTTCATGTTGTTCTCGGAGAAGTTCCAGGTCTCGCCCGGCATCAGGAATGACTCCAGTGATCCGTAGGCGGAGAATGCCCAGCAGCTTCCGCAGCTTCCCTGATCGCGGGGAGCGGTCACCCGCGCATAGGCCCGCAAATCGTAGGCCGGAGGGTAGGCAACCGCGGCAGGTGCGACCGGGCGGCCTTTTGAATGACTGAGCACTATCGGTGGCGGGATGAGGCCGAACCAATGATCCTCCGCGGCCTGCTGCGCGTCGGCTCTCTGGACAGTGCCGAGCATGTAATCGATGAAGTCGGGGTTCACAGGCGCGGCGGTGGGCGGTTCAGGGCCCTGAGCCAGGGCGGCGATGGTTGAGAGCGTTATCAAGGCGGCCAGTGCCGTACGGCGAACGGTCGTTGTGAGACCTCTTGTCATCGTTTCCTCCCTAATGTGTCTGCTCAACAGCGGCTGTTGTCGCCGCTTCCTGCTATCTCGTCCGCACAGTTACCCCGGTCCCGCTGGACCTAGATCGTCCGGCAGGCAATGACAACCTGCAGAGCCCGCATGCAACCGTGTGTCTATACCGCAAACAGCCTTTGACAAATCTCTGACCCTGTCCGCTTTGGACTGCGAAGCTTCAGCTTCGCTTTGTCAATGCTTCGAGTGCAACCGCGATCCGGAAAAGCCGCGACGAATTGCCACAAGTCCATAGGGCCAGGTGCTATAATCTTGGGAGAGTAACAAAGGGGGAACGACCCAACGGGCAGTTCGCAACACACTTCGATCGCGCTTCTATATCACCGGCTTGGGCTTCCAAAGCTTTCGTCCCTCGTGGCCGGGCAGTACGTCACGCCCAGGCTCTTCAGGTCGCAGCTTGATTACCTGACCCGTAGGGGGTGGGAAGCAATCTCGCTGACTGAGGCCGCGCAGAGGCTCAGCGATGTCAATGGGCCAGGTGCAGACGAGTTCGCAGTCACATTCGACGATGGATACCTGAGCGTCTACGAGCACGCGATTCCGGCGCTCGAGGAGCGCAATGTGAACGCGACTATCTTCGTCGTGGCGGATCAGATCGACGGGATCAACGAGTGGGACAGGTGCGCCGGTGACACGAAAGAGCCTATGATGGGCGCTGATCAGATTAGGGAAGTAGCCTCGATGGGGTTCGAGATTGGGGCCCACACGCTGACGCATCCACGTCTCACCGGTTTGGACGATGAGCGGCTGGTTCGGGAGATTGTGGATTCCAAGCACCGGCTCGAGGATCTGATCGGCTCTCAGGTCAGCTCGTTCTCCTACCCCTACGGCGATTGCGATGAGCGGGTGATCGCGGCGACTGTTCAAGCAGGTTTCACCCGCGCCGTCGGAACGAAGCTGGGCGTTGTCAGTGACGTCAGTATCTTCGAGATCCCGCGCATCAACGTCCGCTGGAACTCGTTCGGATGGCAACTGATGCGCAAGATCGGCCGTGCGCGCCGCGCGTCGGGGTTGGCGAAGTGAGCGAGCTGCGAGTGCTGGAGGCGATCACCTCGGCACGGATCGGCGGGGCCGAGGTCTTCGTTGCGGAGCTGTGCGAGCATCTGCCGGGGCTGGGCGCACATGTCGAGCTCTTCTGCCCTCAGGGGCGGCCGTTCATCGACTACGCCGCCAAGCGAGGTATTCAAGCCACGACTTGGCGAACCCATGGCAAGTTGGATCCCATAAGTGTTGTCCGGCTCGCCAGGCTGATCAAGTCCCGCGGGATCGACGTCGTCCACACTCACCTTTCAACCGCCAGTCTTCACGGAGCATTCGCTGCTCGGCTGGCCGGCAGGCAGTCGGTGGCCCATGTGCACGGACTCAACACCGCCACCTGCTTTCGCTGCTCGAATCGAGTGATCGCTGTCTCAGAGGCAGTGAAACGGCACCTTGTTGGGCAGGGTCTTCCCGATGGTCGCATCGATGTCGTGCACAACGGCGTGGATCTATCCAAGTTCGAGCCGGTGGACCTGACCGCGGCCAAGCTGAAGCTGGGCTATCACGCCCACGCGCCTCTCTTCGGGGTGTTCGGACGGCTGTCGAAAGAGAAAGGCCAGCGTGTCGCTATCGAGGCGATGTTCCTGGTCGTGAAAGAGTACCCAAGCGCGCGGCTGGTGCTGGCCGGTGTTGGACGCGATCAGGAGGAGCTTGAAACCAGCGCAAAGGCTCTTGGGATCGAGAATAGCGTCCAGTTCGCCGGGTTCGTCTGCAACGTGAGGCATCTCATGTCTGCGTGTGACGCGATAGTCGTGCCCTCGCTCAAGGAAGGCTTTGGCCTGGCAGCGGTGGAGGCGATGGCGCTGGAGCGGCCCGTTGTGGCGAGCGAGGTCGGCGGGCTGCCGGAAATCGTCATCGCGGGCCAGACGGGCCTGCTAGTCCGCCCGAACGACCCCAACGCTTTGGCCGACGCCCTTCTCAGCCTGGCGAACAACAAGATGCAGGCGAGCGAGTTCGGCGCCGCCGGACGACAGCGCGTCGAGGAATGCTTTGACCTGGACACTCAGATCGGCCTCGTGTTTGAGATCCTGCGACAGACGGCGTAGGATTACCTGCCCTCCTTCTGGCGGAGGGCAGGGGTTCGGTTCTGCGAGATGGCGCGATCGGCTCGCCCGCCCGGTGTGGTCATCATTGACCCCCGATGCGCTCCCACTAGACTAGCCCGGGGCGTGGCGACGGCCGCTTCCACCCCCGGGCGGCGTTCGATGAACGATCTCAACTCCACTGATCTGCGATACATTGTGCTACCTCCACCAGCAAGATGCGCTGCAGTGCGCGAGTTCAGCCCATATCTGACTCAGTTCAACTTCGAGCGAACGTCATTTCGAACGCAGTGAGAAATCTGCTTTTGGGCTTCTAGCGCCACAGAGATCCTGCAGAAAGCAGATTTCTTGTATGATTGGGCTTGTCTGTCTGATAATGTGGCGGGGCGAT
>CAZFYZ010000011.1:0-47213 GCA_964523735.1 uncultured bacterium
CCAGAAACGAGCCGCCCCGCGAGACACTTGAGGGAATAAGTATCTATCGTTACCCCGCTCCTTCAGAGGGGCAGGGTGTTATCAGCTACGTTCGGGAGTTTGCCTGTTCACTCTGGGCTGCTTTCTGGCTCTCGATGAGGGTGCGACGGGAGAGGGGATTCGACGTGATCCAAGCGTGCAATCCGCCCGATACCATCTTCCTGATCGCACTCTTTCACAAGATCTTTGGAGGCAAGAAGTTCATCTTTGACCACCACGACCTCTCGCCCGAGCTCTTCAGCCTGCGTTTTGATCCATCAAAGAGGTCGTTCGCGTATCGGATGCTCCTCTGGCTCGAGAGGCGAACGTTCCGAACAGCAGATGTTGTAATCTCAACCAACGAATCATTCAAGTCCATAGCTATCAAGCGCGGCGGCAAGAAGGACGATCGCGTGGTTGTCGTGCGCAACGGCCCCGACCTTGATCGGTTCCGGCCCAGAACCCCCCGCCCGGAACTCAAGATGGGCCGAGAGCATATGGTATGCTATGTTGGTGTGATGGCTATGCAGGATGGTCTAGACTATCTCCTAAAGGCCATCCGGCACGTTGTGCATGTGCGGGGCCGTAAGGACTCGACGTTCGTGCTGATTGGTTCGGGCGACATTCTTGATTCGCTGAAGCAGATGGCGCACGATCTGGAGATTGAGGACTATGTTGTCTTTACCGGCAGGATAGATGATGACGCGCTGTTGGCAGATTACCTGTCAACGTCCGATGTCTGTGTGGCGCCCGACCCGAATAACGACCTGAACGATAAGTGTACATTGATCAAAATTCCCGAATACATGGCGATGGGCAAACCGGTGGTCTCTTTTGACCTCGCGGAATCGAGATACTCAGCACAAGATGCGGCGTTGTACGCTTCATCGAACGATTGTACCGAGTTCGGCGACATGATTGTTGATCTGCTCGATGATCCTGCGCGACGCGAAGAGATGGGCCGCGTCGGACGTCAGCGGGTCAGTTCGCATCTTGCCTGGGAACACAGCAAGAAGAACCTCATACACGCGTATGAGCTTGCTCTTGAGGAAAGGGCAACGGTGGTGCCGTGAATCGAAGACGAGCGTTAATCACAGGAATCACAGGTCAGGACGGTTCGTATCTGGCAGAACTCCTGCTTGACAAGGGGTATGAGGTTCACGGCCTGATAAGGCGCGGATCTACCTTCAACACGCACAGGATAGACCACTTGTACCGGGACCCACACAAGGGAGATGTGGTTCTGTTCCTGCACTACGGCGATCTGTCTGACTCGAGCAATATCAGCCGATTGCTCCAGAAAGTGCAACCCGAGGAGATATACCACCTGGGAGCCCAGAGCCACGTCAAAGTGAGCTTTGACATGCCGGAGTTCACTGGCGACGTCACGGGCCTCGGAACCCTCCGAATCCTCGACGCGATCAGGGATTCGAATATTGACACGCGCTTCTATCAGGCTGCGAGCAGCGAGATGTTCGGGAAGGTCGTAGAGACTCCTCAAATCGAGACAACTCCATTCTATCCGCGCAGCCCCTACGGGTGCGCGAAAGTCTACGCGTTCTGGATAACGAAGAATTACCGCGAGAGCTACAACATGCATGCGTCGAACGGGATTCTGTTTAACCACGAATCGCCTCGTCGTGGAGAGACTTTCGTAACCCGCAAGATATCGAGAGGTCTGGCAAGAATCAGGCTCGGTCTGGATGAGTGCATCTACCTCGGCAACCTTGATGCGAAGCGCGACTGGGGATACGCCAAGGACTATGTCTACGCGATGTGGCTGATGCTCCAGCAGCCCGAACCCGATGACTACGTGATCGCGACGAATGAGACCCATTCAGTCAGGGAGTTCGTAGAAGAGTCGGCAAGACTCCTGGGGTTCGATCTGGAATGGCGCGGCAAAGGCCTGGAAGAGACTGCGGTTGATGCAAAGACCGGCAACACCATAGTGCGCATCGATCCGGCGTATTTCCGTCCGGCGGAGGTCGACTTGCTAATAGGCAATCCGTCGAAGGCTTCCAGAGTGCTCGGGTGGAAACCTGAGGCGACATTCCGGGAGCTGGTCAAGCTTATGGTCGATTCCGACATGGAACGTGAGTCTCTGAGAGCCAGTATCGACGAGCGAGCAAGGAGATAGCTGTGGACAGGAACGCGAAGATTTACCTGGCCGGGCACACCGGTTTGGTTGGCAGTGCGATCATGCGCAAGCTGCAGGCTTGTGGACACACTAGCATACTTGCGCGAACAATCGAAGAGTTCGATCTCAGAAACCAGGCCCTCGTAAACGAGTTCTTTGCAGCCGAGAGACCGGATTACGTAATCGTGGCAGCAGCAAAAGTAGGGGGCATACTCGCGAATAACACCTATCCAGCCGATTTCATCGCTGACAACGCGATGATCGAGCTCAACATTATTGACGCGGCGCAGAAGAACGGCGTCAAGAAGCTGGAGTTCCTGGGTTCGTCGTGCATCTATCCGAAGCTGGCCCCCCAGCCAATCAAAGAGGAGTATCTTCTGACCGGGCCGCTCGAACCGACGAATGAGTGGTATGCAATCGCCAAGATCCTCGGCATCAAGCTGTGCCAAGCCTATCGACGGCAGTACGGGTTCAGCGCAATCAGCCTCATGCCGACTAACCTATACGGCATCAACGACAACTTCGATCTGAACTCATCTCACGTTCTTCCTGCTATGATCCGCAAGATGCACGAGGCGAAGGCCGCCAAGAGTCCCAGTGTCACTGTATGGGGCACGGGTTCGCCTAGACGGGAGTTCCTACACGTCGACGATCTGGCTGATGCCGCTGTCTTTCTGATGAACAACTACGACGGTGAAGAGATCGTCAACGTCGGAACGGGCATTGACCTAACCATCAGAGAACTGGCGGAGCTGGTCAAATCGGTCGTGGGCTACGAAGGGGAGTTGGTCTTCGACACCTCCAAACCAGATGGCACTCCCAGGAAGCTTCTGGACGTATCCAAGTTGACGGGCCTCGGGTGGCGAGCTAACATCGATCTCAGAGATGGTATCAAGAGCACATACGAGTGGTACGTGACATCGCTTGCGTGACCGCTGACTCTGGGAGACCAAAGCGACGAGGGGATGTTCGGACCAGGCGCAGCGCTGACACAGATCAGACAGCGACATAGGAACAGTTGCTACACAAGGAGAACCAGACGTGCGGTTGGACTACCGGGAAGAAGCAGAGCGGTCATCGGGGCAGAGTGCGTCGAGGGCAAGGAGTGGAGCCCTGATCAAGGAATGGTAAATAGGTCAACAGGCTCGGGCAACCGAACTGCAGACACAGAACCTAGGTGTGGATCAACACTGCACGGTTGGTGCGGTAGAGAGCCATTGGTTCTTGGTCCAAAGCACCGGGCCAGGCAAGGTTGTGCGGGGTCACGTAAGGAGGCCGAACGTTGCGTGCGTATATCTGGATGTGTAAGATCTTATTGGCAACAGCCACAGGCGCATTGCTTACGGGCAGTTCTGCTGCCGCAGATGGCTATTTCGACCTTCTGTTAGGTATTGGAGACTTTGAAAAGTGCACATTTAGCAGAGTGTCCGGATACGACCACTTTGGCATCATTCCCCCAAGCAACCTGCGTGTAGCAGAAGGTTGGGTCGCCGCCATTAATCTCAAACACGAGGATCAATACACCTTCAGCATCGTGGACTCCTCAACCTTTGCAGATCACGGAGTCGAACACATGCAGCCAGATACGAAGTACCAGTACATTGGCGTACCGAATTCTGCCGGCTATTCTCTCCAAGCTCAATTCTATGTGGGTGTTGAGTCGGTCGCTGGCTTTACAGACGAGACATTTGCACCGGGCGACAAACTCACCTTCCACATCGACCGACTGATTGCCTCGAACTGCAACAGTCCAACGGGGCAAATTGTGTCGATGGGGATGTTCTACAAACTTGAGGGTGGAGAGACCCAGTATCTCAAGAAGATTGACCTTGACGTCTCACGAGGGGTTGTGGAAAACGCCACCGTCGTTCTGGACTTGCCGGGCGTCAGGTACGTGCGTCCGTTCGTCCAGATATGGGTGGATGGGAGCGCAGCCCCCGCGAAGACTTCAGGCGTCCTCCTTGGCGGCGCAAGGCTCTGGAAGCAGAGAGTGGGAGAGATGGTTATCTACCCCGAAGAGACAATACCCTACCCGAGGAACAGAACAGTCAACACCCACAGAATTTTATATAACGCTTCAGCCCTACCGCCGAGACCTGCAGCGAAGAGGTTTGACGCCCTAGCGGTGCATTCCAAGGACTATCTCAGCTTTGGTTTGTTCCGCAAGCTAAACCCGAACATCAAGCTCTACATAACGTTATTTGCTGGCGCGGTCGAATCGAAGGACCTTCCGATGTGGTCAACATCTCCGCTGAATATCAGCTACGTAGCCGCCAACCATTCTGATTGGCTCTATCCTCAGTCCTCCGTAGCTCAAGACGTAGTCATGAATCCGCTGTTTCCGGATAGCCCATATGCCGCCAGTTACCTTAATGCCGCTTGGGAAGCAAACCGGTTCCTGACGAGATTCCCCAACTCCCAGTACCGCAAAGAATGGACGGATGCAGTGGTTGCCAATGCCCGCGCTGTGGGTGCTGACGGTGTGTGGATTGATGATGCTCAATGCATTAAGGCAGAGCGTTCCGGTGCAACAAGGGAGACTTGGGAGGTGCAGCAACTGCTTCACACGCTGATGCCCAAAATACACGCTGCGGGACTGGAGTGTGTTTATATGGACGTGC
Source organism: uncultured bacterium (assembly GCA_964523735.1). GTDB lineage: Bacteria > Armatimonadota > UBA5829 > UBA5829 > UBA5829 > CAZFYZ01. The sequence goes on from CAZFYZ010000011.1 coordinate 4,777, forward strand.
TAGCCAATCTAGATGGCTCGCAGGCATATTCCGGCTGCTACCCCAAGGTACTACTCGACCCCATGTGGCAGCCCAACGCAGAGCTTACTGAGAGAATGGGATACTCTGCAAACACACCCGATAACACTCCAGATGTTTGCTACAACGAGCACTCGTTTATGTACAATGACCATCGCTATAATCGCGAGTATTGGCTGAAATGTGTTAATGACGCCAGTATAATAGCCGCATGGAACACATCGCTCCCGGGCAACCGCAAGAAACGACTGTTCTACGATGTTGGGCAGACTGACACGCTTGACCACCCCGCGCTGAACGCGTCCGGCAAGGCTGGCTGGGCTATGTTTACCTTTGCCAGCTTCCTGCTGTGTCAGAACGAATACACCAGTTTCGGTGCCACACACGGAGGGGCTGGAAACTACGCCGATGCCGGGATCGACTACTCCTTGACGACCAGACTAGGAGTTCCGTCCGGATTGAGCAGGCCAGTTGGATCCAGCCCATATTTCAGGATGCGGGACTATGCCGCAGATGGGAGCGGCGGAGTCGGTGGAGTAGTTGTGGTAAACGCGGATACGACCACCCAAATGTACACTTTGCCTTATGACGCCGTGGACGAGAGCGGTGTAACCTACCCGGCTGCGACCCGGGTGGCTCTGCTGCCGAACATGGGCAAGATATTCGTCAAAGCCGGCACTCTGAACACAGAGATTGTCACGGCGTCCAGCACCGTCACGCCAGGACAGACTGTAGACATAACCGTAAGGTTCAAGAACGCCAGCTCTGTCCCGATAACCAACCTGATAGTGCAGGCTGTAGTACCAGCCGAGATGACCTATGTTGCGGGTAGCGCCGAGTCGACCGGAGGGAAGTACGTTGCGCTGACGCGTACAGTAAGCTGGACGGTTCGCCAAGTCGCGGCTGGCGGATCGGGAACAAGAACATTCAAAGCCAAAGTCAGATGAGTTGTCCATTCGAGCGTGAACAAGGCGCGGAGCCACATACCCAGTCTCTACTGAATCGGTTGGACCCAACACCGCAACCCGAAGGCTCGTCTTTGCCAGGTGTATCAGCAGTCCCACTGGTGACAATCGGCATCCCTTTCTACAACTGCGCAAGATATCTGCCCAACGTTATCCGCTCCATCTACGCTCAAACGTACACTGACTGGGAAGTCATCTTTGTAGACGATGGTTCCAGCGACGGCTCGCTGGAAATCGTGAGGGCTATTAAGGATAGCAGGGTGACGATATGTGCTGACGGCAAGCACCTTGGCATAGGAGCCCGACGCAGGCAGCTAGTCGACATGACAAGAACTAGATACCTTGCGTGGCTCGATGCCGACGATATGATGCATCCCGACAGACTCGCCGTTCAGTGTGAGTTCCTGGAGAACCACGACCAGATAGCGTGCGTCGACAGCTCCTGCTATATAGTCGATCCTGATCTGAACCTCGTGAGAACGAGCCACAAGAAGAAGGGGATAGTCCCAGCATCAGATATGGCACTGACGCCACAGATGCTGAATACCGCCATCCTGGCTCGCACCGCTATGTACACGAGAGTGAGGTTCAACCCCAAGCACAGACGCGTGGAAGACTGGGACGTGTGGATAAGGGCATCGAAGGAATATGTGTTTTATCATCTCGACCAGTGCCTTAGCTATGTTCTTAACGCCGATCTGGACCAGCGACCACGTATGGATAGAGAGCTCTCGGAGCCAAGATTTCTCCTGCGAACGTACCTTGAGCACGGGCGCGCTCACTTGGGCTTAGCGCGCACGGCGTTGCTTGTTCTGAGACTATGTGCACGGACTGCTTACAGAATCGTGGTCATCTTGCTGGGACAGCACAAGTATCTGAAGGCCGCCAGGACAGCCAATGTGACAGATGAAGAGAGATTAGCAGCTGAGGCAGGACTTAAGGTGATACGCGAGACAAGAGTGCCAGGTCTGAATGAGTGAGCTGCCGCCCACGAATCTCGATCCAAGCATCGTTCACGAAGTACGGCAAGAGTGATTAGAGCAGCAACAGGCGGCATCGTAGGAACTTGCAGCCTTGACGGAGCGTATCCCTCATTGATGGGATTGTTCTGGGGAGTTCAAACATGAATCTGTGCGTGATAGGCACCGGCTACGTTGGCCTGGTCACCGGCGCTATATTCGCCGACCTTGGCTACAACGTCTACTGCGTTGACAACGACAACTCCAAGATCGATATGCTCAACAGCGGCAAGATGCCGATATACGAGCCTGGCCTCGAGGAGATCGTAGAACGCAACACCCAAGACGGACGACTCTGTTTTGCCACTGACGTAGCTGATGCCATTGGCCGCTCCGATATAGTCTTCATAGCCGTTGGGACGCCTCCCGGCGGAGACGGCTACGCGGACCTGACCGCTGTGAAGGCTGTGGCGAAAACAATCGGGCAGAATCTGTCCTCATACAAGGTCATAGTCGACAAGAGCACGGTCCCCGTTGGAACGGCCGATATCGTCAGTGAGATCATCGCGCAGAGCCGCAGAGACACCAGCGTCGAATTCGACGTCGTATCGAATCCGGAGTTTCTGCGAGAGGGCAACGCGATTGCGGATACGCTAAAGCCGGACAGAATCGTGATCGGGGCCTCATCGCAAACCGCGGCGATGCTTCTCGTTGAGCTCTACACGCCGCTCGAGAGACCCATAGTCGTCACCGATGTGCGATCCGCGGAGGTCATTAAGTACGCCTCAAACTCCTTCCTCGCCACAAAGATTTCCTTTATCAATGCCGTTGCGAGCATATGTGAGCTTGTCGGAGCCGATGTCCGGAAGGTCGCAAAAGGGATCGGGCTGGACAGCCGCATAGGAACTGCGTTCCTTAATGCCGGCTTGGGATGGGGCGGATCATGTTTCGGTAAAGATACATCGTGTTTCATCGCCACCGCTGAGAAGTATGGCTACGACTTTGAGCTTCTCAAAGCAGTCGTGAAGGTTAACTCTGAGCAGCCAATGCGCTTCCTGAAGCAGATCTCTAACGTGCTTGGTGATCTGAAAGGTAAGAACATCGCCGTTCTCGGACTAGCGTTTAAGCCGGACACCGACGATCTGCGTGATGGCAAGTCAATCGAGATCATGGCGCAGTTGTCGGCACTGGGAGCACGAGTGAGTGCTTATGATCCGATAGCAATGGACAATGCTCGACAGACCTATCCAGAGGCGAATTACTGCGCTGATCCCTATGAGGCAGCAAGAGGTGCAGATGCAGTGATCGTTGTGACTGAGTGGAAAGAGTTCAAGTTTCTGGATTTTGCCAAGCTCAAGTCAGTCATGTGCCGACCGATCCTGTTCGACGGACGAAACATGTTCGACCCCGAGCGAATTCGCGCAAAGGGATTCGACTACTACTGTGTGGGGAGGGCGGCGTCGCCCGACGCTCCCGTTCCAGACCAGGGGAGACACCTAGAGCAATGACAGATCATCCTGCAACTGGATCGTCAGCCGCCAGAATGCTGAAGGCATACTGGCAGCCCATAGCTTTACTGTTCGTATTCGTGATCGTGCAGTTGCCTACATTCGCGAATTGGTGGGGCACGTGGATGGCAAAGGAGAGCTACTACTCGCACGGAGTCATCGTGCCGTTCATTGCCGGGTTCATGCTGTGGACGAGACGGAAGGACCTTTCAGCCGAGAAACTCACCACATCGTGGTATGGGGCCCTGCTTCTAGTGGCCTCCTTACCGACATATGCGGCCGCACGAATTCTGGAGATACGATTCCTCTCCATGTTTTCGTTCTTCGCTCTGCTGTTCGGCACAGTGCTGCTTCTGTTCGGTGGTCGGATGTCCAGAATCATGGCGATGCCGTTCGCTTTTCTGATCACGATGATTCCCACTGCGGACTCGGTGATCGACACTCTCACCGGAAGAGCCCAGTTGGTCTCGGCGGCGGTCGCCGAGCGTTTCTTCGTTCTGACGGGTTATGAAGTTGAGCGGTTGGGAAACGCCATCTACTCAGGTTCACTTCCCGAGCCACTGCTTGTGGGCACCCCATGCAGCGGCTTGCGGTTGCTGATATCGCTCGTAACGTTCAGTTGGTTCTTCCTCTACGTGACCAGCGGAAACTGGTGGAAGAAGGCATTCTTGATGGCTTTGTCTCTGCCACTAGCCGTCTTCATCAACTCCCTGAGGATCGCAATGATCGGCTACGTGGGCTTCTGGACTGGCTCCTCGGACTGGATGCACCGGTTCCATGATTACAGCGGGTACATCGGGCTCGTGATCTGCTTCCTGATTCTTTTCGGCATCGCAAAGCTGCTCAAGATGGACACTGTGGCCTTAAGCTGGGACCAGCAAGAGAAGTCGGCTCCGGCCAGACAGATATCATTCGGCAAACCAGCTCTCGTTCTGGTCGCAGCAGCATTCGCCGTTGTTGGTTATCTCAGCCTTTACGCAAAGCCCCTCTACGATCTACCCAAAGGAGATCTGCATCGAGAGAACATCCCTCGGCAGTTTGGGGACTGGACAAGTCACCAGTTAGAGGAGGAGCAGATCGTCAAGGATACACTAAACAAAGGCGACCTCATCACCCTGGTCTACACCAACGGAGTGACAAACAGGTCAGTCTTGGTGTTCTTGAACGCAGCACTTGATACATCGGTATTCCACGACCCGCATCTATGTTTGCCGGGATCAGGCTCGAGGATCACGAATGAACGGGTAGTCGGACTAACGTTCGAGAAGCCCGTAAGGCTGTCCGCAAAGGCAACGACGTTCATGGCCGAGGGGGACTACTCAAACAGCATCATCTTGCACTGGTATATGTATGGCAAGAAGACGTATCCCCTGACAGGAGACATAAGGAGGGTCCGCCAGTCCATCATGAGGTCGGACCTGGTCAGGATCATCCGGAATCCGTTCTGTCTGGCCCAGCTGCGCAAGGAAGTGAGAACCCGGCAGTTCATGTGGTACCGCCTCTCAACAGATGCCTACGGTGAGGATGAGGAAGACCTCAAGGCACTGGAAAGCTTCGCGAAGGAGTTCGCAGCTCATAAGAAGGACTTCGGCCAGTGAATGCGCCAAGGCTGCACGTCATAACGGCCGTGCACAATAGGCGCACGGTGACGGAGAAGTTTGTCGACATGCTGAACCAGCAAACTCTCCGGAACTTTCGGCTCATTCTGGTGGATGATGGTTCCACGGATGGCACCAGTCAAATGGTAAAGGAGAAGATGCCCGATGCCACGATTCTGCATGGCAAAGGCAACCTGTGGTGGGGCGGTTCTCTGCAGAAGGCCTATGACTATCTGAGATCCACCTCAGTCGATCCTGAAGACTTTGTGCTCATCACCAACGATGATAACAACATCGATCCGGAGTTTCTTCAGAAAGGCGTAACGCTGGCCGAGAAGCATCAGAAGACCATAGTCACGGCAGTCGGATACAGCCAACACAATGGCTTCCCGAAAAGCGTAGTGATGGACTACGATCTGAGAAGCGGCGAAACGACTGACCTGAACCCAGGCGACTCAGGGAACTGCGCATCTTCCAGAGCATTGTTCTTCAGAGTCAGAGACTTTCTGGACATCGGGGGGTTCCACCCAAGGCTGCTGCCCCACTACGGATCGGACCACGAGTTCACGATAAGGGCGTGGAAGAAGGGTTACGACATCAAATCGTTCGTAGAGTTCTGCTACACGTACGATGACAAGCTTACGGGGAACAGAGACTACAGCAAGTGCTCCAGAAAGGAGTTGCTGGCGAAGCTGTTCAGTAAGAGATCGTCTTTCAACCCGCTATACAAGTTCACATTCATCCTGCTCGTCACCCCATTCGTACACCTGCCAAGTGCGATCTATGGACAGGCAACCAAGTTCTTGCGCAACTGCAGGGGAGCAGCCTAGCAGAGCCGTCAGTCCAGCCAACTGCGGAGGAAACCGATCAGGTCCCGTATCGGACGGAAGTCAGCCAAAGGGCAGTGACAACCTGATCTGGACCAAGAGGAGAAACATGGACGTCTATGAGTTCCTGATGCAAAACGTGGGCATGCCGATTGCGGAACGGCTGAAGAAATGGCCTGTAAGGAAATGCCTCCAAGAACTGGAGGAGTCACAGTGGTGGAGCCGGGCTCAACTGGAAGAATACCAGAACGAGACACTGCGGAAGCTGGTTCGCCACTCCTATGACACAGTCCAGTACTACCGAGACGTATTCGAATCGGCAAAGATAACCCCGGACGACATCAAGACCATAGCAGATCTGCCAAAGATCCCCATCCTCACAAAGGACACACTCAAGGCCAATTTCCCGTACAAGATGGCCTCCAACAAATATGATGAGAAACACGTCCGTATTGACTGCAGCAGCGGGTCGACTGGATCGCCCGTCAAGTATTGGACTTCGCCCGAAGAGAAGGGTTTTCGGTGGGGATGCATATACCGATGGCGGCGTTGGACCGGGTGGGACCTGGGCAGGAAGTACTGCAACTTCGGGGTAATTGCCGAAGTGGCGTTCAAGGACAAACCATTACTAGCTGCCATTGAGAAGAAGCTGTCACGCGTCCTGATTCTGCAAGCGAAGGAGATGAACCCCGGGAACGTCGGCGACTTTGTGCAGAAGATTGCGGACTTCGACCCATACCTACTGAAAGGACATCCATCTACCTGCTACTACATGGCGCGGTATATGGAGGATAATGGCATCAAGTTCAACTTACCCGCCTGCATCTGCAACGGGGAAACGCTCTATCCCTTTATCCGCGAATATGTGGAGAAGCAGTTCGGCTGCGGGATTCACGATGACTACGGCTCCGAAGGCATTGAGACGGCGGCACAATGCAGCCCAACGAGCAAGTTTCATGTCTCTGCTGAAGCCGTGATTCCCGAGATAGTAGATGCGGATGGCAGCCCGTTGCCGGCGGGCGAAGAGGGCCGACTGGTAGTCACGGGCCTTGCGAAGTGGGCAATGCCGTTCCTCAGGTACGATACGCAGGACATCGCAACATTGTCGGACAAGGCATGTTCATGCGGGCGCGGCCTGCCACTTCTTGAGAGTATCAAGGGGCGCATTGTAGACATGAGCCTGTCACCGTCGGGGAAACTCATCACGGTATATGCGTTCACGCCTCTTTTTGCCAAACTCGGGCTAGAGATCGATGGATGGCAAGTGGTTCACGAGACCCCAGATCAGTTGGTCGTGAAAGTCGTACCGCGTGACGAACTGAGAAGCGATACGTCCACTCATATCACGAGCACGATCAAAAGCTTCGTGGGTGACGACGTCGCTGTCGAGCTTCAGACTGTCAAGGAGATCGAGCTGACACCTGCAGGCAAGAGACGTTTCTTCATCTCCAAGTGCTCGCCCTATCAGAATCCGTCCTAGTGAAGCGGAGCCTGAGTATGACGTGCCTTGAGTGGCTCTCGTCATTAGCCGCCCGTGGATGCACCACTAAAGGTCCGGTCGTTCGCTACGGAACAAGTGACAACAGTGTGCTCTGCAGCCGCACATAACCGCTCACTGTACGCCGACAACTCGAGCGGCACTGTCGACGCCGTAAGCTGCCCTCCGAGACGAGACTTGTGCCCGTGGTCCTAATGCCGTGTTTCCTCCGGTCTCAGTGCGTCGACTATCAGTGACGCGTAAGGTACGGACAGACCTCGTCTAGGGAATGCCGATAGTCCCATCGTATCGCTTTGACCTGGCGACGAAGCCGTCTTTCGGATCCCAGTCATTCATGTGAAAGATGCGTTCCTCATCATAGTGCTCCAGCAGTCGCACATCGAAACCCGCAGATGAGAACAGACTGGACAGACTTCGGTAGTCATAGAGCACCTTGTGGTCATCGGCTCCGGGTCCCCCAGCAGCGTTTGGAACCGAATCTCAACGCCGCCGCGTGCACAGCAGAAAAGAGGGTGAATGCGTCAGGCAGCATACGCTCCTTTAGATACCTACGCCAGACGGTCCTCCTGGGACGGAATAAGTCTGCAAGTGCAGTGATGAAGAGTCCAGGCATCTTCCAGAGCAGCCGCACAGTGGAACGTATCCCGGACTTCGCGATCGCCGGCCACGTCCGCATGCGACTGCCCGTTATTCCGGCACTGATGCAGTCTCTCGCCGAAGCCCAGGTTGAACGGATGCACCAGCGAATGGTCATCTTCTCAGGACGGACCTCGTGCCGCACTGCAACTGCTGGCAGGTCCATCGTCAGCAAATCGGGATTCGCCCTCCGGGCCCTCAGCAGCAGTTCGACCTCCTCAGCATAGGCGATCTTCTCGCCGGCCATTCCAAGGGACTCATCGAAGCCCCCAAGCGCTTTGACAAGACTCTTCTTTACGATGAAGTTCATTCCCCCGAATGTCTCCGTGGTAACGGCTGGTTCGTCACCGCGGCAGTACGATGTAGCCCACTCATCCTTGTACCAATACGGCTTTGGCGTGCGGTAGAGTGCAAGAGACGGGCCGCCACACACATCAGGGACGTATTCGCGCAGGTACCTCAGCAGGGAGCGCAACCAGCCGGAGACGACCTCAATGTCGTCGTCCAGGTAAGCCAGATAGTCGCCCTTCGCTTCTTCTGCTCCACGGTTCCTGGCACGGCTCAGATTTGGGAAAGTCTCAAGAAACCATCGAAGCGGCAGATTCTGGCCAAAACGCTTCACCACAGCGGCGACTTCGTCTGAAGCGGCTGTGTCATTCTCGATGACAATGATCTCCCAGTCAGTGCCGCCGTAGTCCTCACGAACGAGGCTTTCGAGTGCCAGCGCCAGCCTATCCGGCCGGCGATGAGTACATATTATGACGCTGACGATTGTGTCTGATGATCCCGTTTGCTCAGTCACGGTGATTCCTGCTTCTCTGTCTAGTCGCTTTGATAACTCTGCATTTCCGATAGGCGTGCTTCATACCGCAGCGGATTGTTCCACGCTTCATCCCCTCGTGTCCCAATGTTGGCTGCACTAGAACACAGGTGCGGGCTCTGCAGGTGCATTGCTCAAAATCTACCATTACTCCGGATACATATCAAGAGGTATGGCCGTTTTCAGTATCTAGCAGACTCCGGTCCGTGCATCATCAAGCCATTCCGCTCAGCGTCCCGTGGTTCGTAAGGCCAGGGCTAAAGATACGTGGGTATGCCTGGCTGCTCTCGCGCAGTCAGTTGTTCTGCTTAGTGATTTGCTGTACAATGTGGAATGATGACGGGGTATTGTAAGACCTGCCACAATGGTCGCCTCAGCAGTTGAAAGGGATATTTCCGCTCATGTCGAGCTTTGAGGATGTCATCACTCCCCCCAAGAGATTCGCATCCGTAGACTGGGGTGAGCTTTGGCGCTATCGCGATCTTTTCCTCGTTCTTGCGTGGAGAGACATAGCCGTTCGTTACAAACAGACGGCCCTAGGGGTCTTGTGGGCGATCTTCCAGCCGCTCATAACGATGCTGATATTCACATTCATCTTCAGCAGGCTTGCGAAGATTGGCACCGGCGATACAACTCCGTACCCGATCTTCGTCTATGTAGGCCAGCTCTTCTGGCTGTACTTCTCCAACACGCTCACGAATGCCTCCAATTCACTTGTCAGTAACGCCCAGTTGGTGCAGAAGATATACTTCCCTCGTCTCATCTTGCCCGCTACTGCGGCCACCACAGGGCTTGTGGATCTGGCTCTTGCCGCCCTCGTTTTGGCCGGTCTGATGTTTCACTTCGGCTTTGCGCCTCACCTGGTCGGGATTCTGGTTCTTCCTCTGTTGTTGGTTACGGTTGTGATGGCAGCTATGGGGGTGGGCCTCTACTTCGCCTCGCTCAACGTCAAGTATCGAGACGTCAGACACGCCCTGCCATTCATTGTCCAGACCCTGATGTACGTTACGCCCGTCGTATACCCGATCAGCATGTTGGATACATATCCAAAGGTGAAGGCTCTGATGCTATGGCTGAATCCCGTTTCTGGAGTGATCACGAACGCGCGCGCAAGCATCATTGGTAATGCCCCTGTGGATTGGTATGTGCTCGGCGTATCTCTTCTGTCAAGTCTTGTCTACTTTGTTTTGGGACTCTGCTACTTCCGTAGCACAGAACGTTACTTCGCGGATATCGTCTAATGTCTTTGCCGATTGTTGAAGTGGATAGCATTGGTAAGCGCTATAGGATTGGCGCGAACAAGGAGAAGTACCTCAGCCTGCGCGACGAGATCGTCAAGTGGCTGTCTCCTCGCAAGAGAGCGGCCCGCAGTGACTTCTGGGCTTTGAATGATATATCATTTTCGGTTCAGCCAGGCGAGGTGGTCGGGATCATCGGCCGGAATGGTGCGGGCAAGAGCACGCTGCTCAAGATTCTGTCCAAGATCACGCCACCTACGACGGGCCGGATTGTAAGGCGCGGTAGAGTGGCGAGCCTGCTTGAGGTGGGCACAGGTTTTCATCCCGAGTTGACCGGTCGTGAGAACATCTACCTTAACGGCGCCATTCTGGGGATGAGTCGGAAGGAGATAGCTTCGAAGTTCGACGAGATAGTGGAGTTTTCGGAAGTAGAACGGTTCCTCGAAACGCCCGTCAAACGCTACTCTAGTGGCATGTACGTTCGTCTGGCATTCGCAGTGGCAGCACATCTCGAACCTGAAGTGCTGGTTGTGGATGAGGTCTTGGCTGTTGGCGATGTGGCCTTCCAGAAGAAGTGTCTGGGGAAGATGAACAGCGTCGCAAAGTCCGGTCGCACTGTGCTTTTCGTGAGTCACAACATGCCGGCTGTCCGCAACCTGTGCGGGCGCGCTATTCTGCTAGACTCTGGCCGCATCGTCAAAGATGGTGATACAGATGGGGTTATCGACCACTATCTTGACCTTGGCTCTCAGCAAAGCGTGAGTGTTGTAGACCTCCCTCAAGGTGATCCGGAGCTGCCTGGGCGAGGGATGAGACTCACGACTGCGGATATGGACGGCATCCCCAAGACTGAGTTCCTGCTCGACGAGAAGTGGCAGGTTCTGCTGGAGTTTGAGCTGTACCGGCCGTTGGAGCACGTGATAGCGGCGGTAGGAATCAACAATGCCGAACTACCCATCGTAACCTACTGGTCGCGGCCAACGAATCTCCAAGCAGGGCGCTACAAAGTGGCGTTCGACTGCGACCTCCCGCTCAAAGCCACGCAGTTGAGTGTCGGGATAGGTCTATCGACACACGAGCGGACATTCTACTCTTGTGACAGTGTGATAAACGTGACGATTAGCACGATTGCTCAGGGCGAACAGCCATTTCGAGCCACCGGAGCGGGGCTGCTGCTTGGCCACAACAAGAGCGAGATCATAGCAGTTGAAGCCGTTGACTGAACTCGGCTACTGACATGGGCTGGGCAGCAGTGTCGGCGGCTGTTCACCTGTTGCGTGCTTGCCGGCTGGAGGTTCTGCTTTATGCCAAATAGGATAACCAATTACCTGAAGCACAAGTTGCGATTGAGCGGCGACCCTTACGCAAAGAAGAGCTACTCGCAGACTGGCGAAGATCTGATCATCCAGCACATTTTTAGGGTTCTCGGGGTCAAGAAACCGAGTTATGTTGACATCGGTGCCCATGCTCCACGCCTACTGAGTAATACTGCTCTGTTCTACTCACTTGGGTCTTCTGGTGTCAATGTCGAGCCTGACCCTACGCTCTTCGCCGAACTGGCCAGGGTCAGAACAAGAGATACCAACCTCAATATCGCCATCGCGGATGTTGCTGGCGAAGCGGATTTCTACATAATGTCAGGTAGCGCGATGAACACGATGTCCAAAAATGAGGCTGATCGCCTTGTCGCGGAGGGTCTGTTCTCGATCCGGGAAGTGTGCAGAGTGAAGACCGACACGATAAACCACGTGTTCGAGAAGCACTGCGATGCCAAGCCTCCGGATCTCATGTCGCTTGATGTGGAGGGCATGGAGTTGGCGATTCTGCAGTCCCTTGACTACGCGCGTTTTGCCCCTACGGTCATCTGTGCAGAGACGATATCGTACTCGGTTACCAAGATTGGGGTTAGAGATAAGGATATACCAGACTTTCTGGCCACCAAGGGCTATGTCGTCTACGCTGATACCTATCACAACACGATCTTCGTGCGTGAAGACGCCTTCAGTAGATGATACGCCAACGCGCTCTCGCTCACCAATGTGAGGGATGTGCTAATCGACGCTGGCAGAGCGCGACTACCCGATTGGCACTCTCAGTGCCTATGTCCATTGGGCAGCATTCTATGGTCGGGTGCCTTTGCTGTTCCCACTAATGACTGGTCTTGAGCTTCTGAAGCTCGTCGAAATGCATTGAGGTTCGCCACTGGATGATGTCGACATCCAGATGCGGGAACGGATTGGAAACAACATGAAGGCTACTGGACAGAGCGATCTCTGCACAATACTGGTAAACAGCACCGACAGCTTCCAGGATTGCTGGGTGCCTTTCTTCACTCTCTTTCGAGAGTACTGGCCTGACTGTCCATATCGTGTAGTCCTGAACACAGAGGTCAAAGACTTTAGCTTCCCTGGGATCGACATTACTGCGTCCAAGGTTTGCGAGGGCAGCACGTCCGACAAGCCGATGCCTTGGGGGCGGTGTCTGCGGCAGTGCCTGGATATGATCGATACCGAGATCATTCTGTATATGCAAGAGGACTACTTCCTGAAAGCAGCAGTGGATTCGCAACAGGTTGATGAGTTAGTCCGCCTGATGTCTGATCGCAGTTGGACCCATCAAACATGCGGCCACATAGGACTGACCCATTTCGGTAGCTGGAGCCCATTTCACCTTACAGAGTATCCACTGCTCTGGGAGATCGATCAGCACGCAGCCTATCGTGTTAGCCTGCAGGCAGGCCTGTGGAAGAAGTCCAGTCTGCGGACGTATGTTAGGGGTGGTGATACGCCGTGGGAATTCGAACATATAGGATCGATCCGAGCCCAACGGGTGCGCGAAAGGTTTCTGACCGTGAGTAGGCACGTGATCAGTCCAGAGGGCAGGCAGATCATCCCTTACACACATACCGGCATCATACGTGGGAAGTGGAACAGAGACGCCGTAGAGGATCTGTTTGCCAGACATGAGATCGATGTGGATTTCTCCACCCGTGGATTCTTCGTCCCTGACGTTCCCAGGCCGAAAGGAAGCCTCGGCAGGAGGGTAAGTAACAAGATCCGGGGTGTGGTTTGTGATGCCATAGACAGCCTTAGGTCACGCTGATGCTTCCTCTTTGCGCGCAAAGAGCTCTGCTTTTCTCGCCATGGCATACAGTGTGAAGATGATGGCATACATATACGGATGCAGGCCAAACTCATCCGTTGCCATTGTGAAGAGAACTCCGATGGTGAATGCGATGGCGAGGGCTGCAAAGTCACTGCCATCGACATCCTCTTTTCGCAGTATTCTCCTGTCGTACGCCAAGCGTCGCAGGAACAACAAGTAGACCATCAGGTATAGGAACAACCCGACAGCTCCGAGCTCGGTAAGCATCAGGAAATACTCGCTGTGTGGCCTCCCCCAGTAGACGACCGCACCAGAAGGGGTCTTTCTCGCCGAGTGTTCGTGGCTGGAGACGTATGTCTGCACGAAGTCGAGGTAATTGTCCCTGCCGACTCCGAACAGGGGGTATTGCCTGAACATATTGAGACTGGTCTGGCTTGTGGCCAACCGTGCGCCATAACCCGTCTGCATTCTGTCTCGGACGTTTCTATTGGCCAAAGATAGTGGCGCAGCTATCAATACGGCTGCTGCCAGTATTGCCAACCCTACAGCATAGACGCGCTTTGTGTAGGCTGAAAGCAGCAACATCAGTAACATACCTAGAGCAAACGCGATGTACGGTGCCCGGGAGAACCCGTAGTACAAACCGACGATGTTCACGATAGCGGCTGCGACCAATGCGAGCCTTGACAGCCAGCGGGTATGCCATCTGAAGAGATGCAGGCATAGCAGAATCGACAGCGAGAGCATATTGCCATACACATAGTAGTGCCCCGTCGGTCCCGTTGACCTCATGCCACCGTAAAGGTCCTTATCGCCGCCCATTATACCAGCAAGCCACATCTTGCCGACGATCTGCTCGTAGATTCCCATCAGGGCAAAGCTTGTGCCGGTTGCAACAATGACAATCATGAACCAAAGGATGTGCTTGCGCTCCCTGATCGCCATTGACGCGATCAGGTAGATACACAGCGGCGTAAGCAACAGGGTGGTGCCAAAGCCAGTGATGCCTGCTCCGCTGAAGTCTTTCCTGATCAGGTATCCGTAGATGCAGAACACTGCAAGGAGGACTTCGGCAGCTGAGACTCTTCGGACTGTATCCTTTCTTGCCGTTGCCCGCAGCAACAACACAAATAGCAGTAGACCAGGCATTACGAGGTCAAAGTTGTATCTGCGAGGGAGAATGCCACCAAAGAGAGTCAGGTACTTTGTCAGGAAGAACCAGATCGCGTATCCCCAGAACGGATACGTTACCGTGATTACGAAGATGGAGATGGCAGCTAGAGCTATGATCGCCAAAATGTACTGGTCTGCGACAATGAGGCGGCCAAGCTGATACTCCGCGGCAACGAATACACATATGCCCAGTACAACGGCCGCCGCAAAAACGAGCTTCCTCCACATCGGTGCGAGGCTGCTTCTTACAACGCGCAGTTGGGCAATGACACGGGATGAGTCCATTATCGACATGTGCTACTTCGGCTCCTGATACAGGGAGTCAGTCACCAACGTAGAGAATACGCGACTGTCTAGCCTGTTTGTGCCTGATTCGCTGGCTTGTTCCGCATTTCCTTCTGATCACACTCGATCTGCCAGTCCACGATGCATTCACAAGGAGTGTTCACAGAGTGATTTGCCAACGAGGAATAACAAGTAGTACAATCGGGGCATATGGTTCAGAACTGTAGGTAGGTCTGGCGCTGCAATCTGTTCCTTGTTAGTAAGAAGGGTCACAAGAAGAATTGGCTGACAACGTACGCATAACGTTCGGGATGATTGTCCTGAACGGTGAACCGTTCACGCGCTACAATCTCCGCTCGCTCTACCCGTTCGCCCATCAGATAATCGTGGTGGAAGGCGCTTGTCCAGCCGCACGAGGCATCTCGGCGCCGGATGGACATTCGCTCGATGGCACGCTTGATCTGC
Organism: uncultured bacterium; assembly: GCA_964523735.1. GTDB lineage: Bacteria > Armatimonadota > UBA5829 > UBA5829 > UBA5829 > CAZFYZ01. Next base: position 19,872 of record CAZFYZ010000011.1, read on the forward strand.
TGAGGCGGTTTCAGGTCGAGGAAGACCCAGAGAACAAACTGACCATCGTCACGGCAGAGGACGAAGGGCATCCGGACGGATTCTGGACCGAGAAGGATGAGATGTCCCAGGCCTACGCAAAGAGGGCCACAGGCAACTATCTATGGCAAGTCGACTCGGATGAGTTCTACAAAGAAGAGGATGTGCGCACTGTCATAGACATGCTCGAAGCAGACCCGGAGATCACTGCGGTGAGCTTCAGGCAGATCACTTTCTGGGGGGACCTTAGCTACGCGGTTGATAGCTACTACCTGAGGAATGGGGCTGATGTCTATCATCGGCTCTTCAGATGGGACGACGGCTATACTTATGAGCGCCACAGACCGCCTACGGTGACAAACGATAGGGGCGTCGATCTACGAACAATAAAGCACGTACGAGCCGATGTGCTTTCTGCGAAGGGCATACTCTTGTACCACTACTCTCTTCTCTTTCCAGCACAGGTTCTCAACAAGTCCGACTACTATTCAGCGGTCAAGTGGGCTGACAGGAGCAGGGCGAGGGTCTGGGCGGATCAGGTCTATGATGATCTGAAGCATCCGTTCAGAGTACACAATGTGTACGAATATGTGAGCTGGCTCGTCAGATACGACGGTGTCCACCCCAAGCAGGTATTGAACCTGAAAGATGACATTGAGCGCGGGCTGGTGTATTGCCGTCTGAGGGATTGCTCTGATATCGAGGCTGTGCTATCCTCTCCAGTCTACCGTATCTTGAGGTCCGTGCTCATCGCATTCAACCCGATCTACCGACGAATTTACCCCAAGCTGGACAAGTATAGCTACTTCCTGAGGAGGAAGCTTGCAGCGTGGCGTGGTCGGGGAGCTACTGGGTCATAGAGGTCGACTCGCAATGTCTCTCAAAGTTCTATGGCTCTGCAATGTGCCACTACCTGAGATTGCTGCAGATATCGGCATTCCGAAGCCCAATATCGGCGGCTGGCTTGAGGGCATGGCTGAGGCGATCAAAGACGTCGTCGATCTGACAGTTGTGTTTCCCAGAAAGGCGCCTTGCACTGTCTCCGGACAGGTGAACCAATTCTCGTACATCGGCGTGCCCCGGCGGCTCAAGCAATACTCATACGATACTCGCACGGAGGCGGATCTCCGAGGAATCCTCAGCACATCCAACCCCGATATCGTGCATATTCACGGCAGCGAATGGCCGCACTGTCTGGCAATGGTGAACGCGGCTTCGACCACAGGGCACCTTGAGAGAACAGTCGTGTCCGTACAAGGGCTGTCCTCGGTCTACCACCGACACTACATGGGGCATCTTCCACCCCGGGAGTGCTATGCGTTCACGCTGAAGGATCTTGTCAGGAGGAACTCTCTGGCTGGTCAACAGCGGCGTTTCGCTGCGGCAGGACGATTTGAAGTCGAGGCACTAAAGAGGGCGAGGCACGTAATCGGTCGCACAACCTGGGACAGGGCGTGCACGCATCAGATCAACCCGGAGATAAACTACCACTTCTGCAATGAGAACCTCCGGAAAGTGTTCTATCAGCACAAGTGGGAACTGGGTGGTTGCGAGCCCCACACAATATTCACCAGCCAGGCTCTGCTACCTCTGAAAGGTTTTCACCTATTGGCTGAAGCACTTGCCCTCGTGATCCAGAGTTTCCCGGACGCGCGTCTTGTTGTCGCGGGCAATAGCGGCTCAATACGAGGATCTCGTCTCAAGAGGAGGCTCTGGAGCTTCCATTACCCGCGGTACATCGATGAACTCGTCGACCGGTTGGGAATACGCGAGAGGATCACTTACACAGGGCCGTTGGGCGCTTCGGAAATGTGTGAAGCATACCTGAGATCGCACGTGTTTGTGATGCCATCTTCGATTGAGAACTCGAGTAACTCGCTTGCTGAGGCAATGCTTCTGGGTGTACCGTGCGTGGCGTCATATGTCGGCGGGACAATGGATATGCTTGAGCACAAAAAGGAAGGCTTCCTATTCCAGTCGGATGCTCCCTACATGATGGCACACTACATTTGTGAATTACTGGGCAATGACGATCTTGCTCGAAGCATCTCTGCAAACGCCAGGAAGCATGCCCTCGTCACACACGACAGCAAAGCAAACGCTGCTGCTCTATGCGACATATACAACAGTATCAGGGAATGTTGACCATACATCTGACGACTCTGAGGAGATCGAGAGGATCGCGGCGATACTCCTCCCGTACAGCTCACAGCGTGGTCTAGCTTGTCAGATGGAGCAGACCCATCCGATATGGTGGTAATGGACGGCAATGGACACTCAAAGCGAATACCCCAGGGTGCTTATCTGTACGCTCACTCGCGTGAACGAGCAGGATACGCTCAACAACAATCTGCTGCTGCGCAGTCTGTTCGGCGACTGGCCAAGAGACCGAATCGCCCAGATACACAGCGGGGAGAGCCGCGAGAATCCGGGGCTCTGTGATATGAACTTCTGTCTCACGGAGGAGGACAGACGTTTTGGCTCGCTGAAGGCGTGGCTCAAGCGAAGCTTCAAGAGGATCTCCAACACTACCGTAACGAAGGGGCACGGTGAGACGAAGCCAGTCTGCCAGCCTTCTCGTGCCAAGGGTCTGACAGGCCGACTGGGCGACTTCCTGACGGAGTCAGGACTGGCTGAGGTTATCTTCCGTGTTCGACCGTCGAAAGCTATGCTGGACTGGATCCGCGATTTCCGTCCCGATGTCATCTTTGCCCAAGGCTACAATCTATCGTTCACCTGGTTGCCGGTACAGTTGAAGAATCTGCTTGGAGTGCCCATCGCGTTCTTTACGTCTGACGACTGGCCCTCCTATCTATACTCTGACAAAGCAGGATTGCTGCGTATCACATCACCCCTTCTACGCCGTACGGTGGCGCAGGCAACCCGAGAGCTCATGGCAGAGACGGATTGTCCACTGGCGTTCAACCCTGCCATGGCGCGTGAATATCAGAATCGATATGGCAAGGAATTTGCCACGATTATGCACAGTGACGATCCGGACCGTTTCCGAAAAGCGGAGCCGATTCGGCTGTGTCCGGAAGAGGTGAAGTCAGTAGTCTTGGCCGGAGGGTTTGACAAGCATCGGTGGCCACTTCTTCTCGACATTGAGGAAGCGTGCCGTAAACTTGCTGATGAAGGCGTGCAGGTACGTGTGACTGTGCTGACCTCAGTCATTGCGTCGGAGGTCTATGAGAGATTGCAGGCGTGCAAGCACATTGAGGTGCGCAGTGACCCCGGGCACAGTATGTTGCCCTCATACCTTAAGGGGGCCGATGTTCTACTGGTGGCTGAGGCTTTCGACGCTGAACAGGCTGAAGCCATAAGGTACTCAGTCTCGACAAAAGCCCACCTGTTCATGCTGGCACAACGACCCATCATTGTCTATGGGAGTCCCCTTACAGGACTCGTTCAGTACGCAGAGCAAGAGGGATGGGCGCACGTGGTGGATACTAGGAACACCTCTGTACTGAAGTCTGCCTTGGAGAGGCTGCTCACAGACAAGGAGTATGCTGCCCAGTTGGTCCGCACTGCCGACGAGGTATTCGAACGAAACCACGACAGCCGTGTTGTCAGAAAGCGGTTCCTCGAGGCGCTTCGTCCTAAGCAGAGTGATCCTAGCACCACAGTCGGGAGTGCGCAGGACTAGGCACACATACCAGTCCGAAGCGAATCCAGCCGGTCCGACTCAGCAGTGCAGGCGCTTGCTTCTAGCTTCGGGCGGAGTCTATAGAGTTCATTTGTTGGAGTACCTAGTACGAGCAACCCAAGATAGGGAGAATCTGACAGCGGCCTGTGCGGTCGCTGTTTTCAAGCTTGACGTTCGGAACGGAGAAGGGAACTAACCAATGTTCAAGAACAAGACACTTCTCATAACGGGCGGTACCGGCACCTTTGGCAACGCGGTACTGCGCCGCTTTCTGGAGACCAGCATCAGCGAGATCAGGGTCTTCTCGCGCGATGAGAAGAAGCAAGACGATATGCGCAAGGAATATTCGCATCCCAAACTGCGGTTCTACATCGGCGACGTTCGTGAAGAAGGCAGTCTGAGTGACGCGATGACCGGAGTCGACTTTGTCTTCCATGCTGCCGCCCTGAAACAGGTGCCCTCGTGTGAGTTCTTCCCTCTACAGGCTTTGCTGACCAATGCCTTGGGCACTGAGAACGTTCTCAACGCAGCGATGCGTAACGGGGTCAAGCGTGTGATAGTGCTCAGCACCGACAAGGCAGTCTATCCGATTAACGCAATGGGAATCTCTAAGGCAATGATGGAGAAACTGGCGGTCGCCAAATCGCGGGTTGCGGATCTGGACACCGTGATATCGATCACCCGCTACGGCAACGTCATGGCCAGCCGTGGTTCCGTCATCCCGTTGTTCATCAAACAGATACAGGAAGGACAGGAGTTGACCGTCACGGACCCTCAGATGACGCGGTTCATGATGACCATTGAGGACGCAGTCGACCTTGTGCTATACGCATTCCAACACGGAAGCCCCGGCGATATATTTGTGCAGAAAGCACCCGCTTGTACAATAGAAGTGTTGGCTGCCGCACTGAATAAGGTTCTGGGGGCCAATAGTCCTCTGAGCATCATTGGCACCAGACACGGCGAGAAGCTGTATGAGACTCTGCTGACGCGCGAGGAGTTCGCCGTAGCCGAGGACATGGGTGGCTACTACAGGGTTAAGGCCGATAATCGTGATCTCAACTACTCTGTCTACTTCAGTGAGGGAAGGCAAAAGGTTGGCGAGAGGGATGATTACAACTCGCACAATACCCGGAGACTAGACGTGGACGAGATGTGCGAGCTTCTCAAGAAACTCGAATGCGTGCAACGAGCGCTCTCCGGCGAGAAAGTAGAAGTCTAGGCGTTGCTGCAAGAAGAGGGATGTAAGTGATTGTGCTAGTGACTGGAGCCAAGGGATTTGTTGGCAGACACGTCTGTGCGGCACTCCATAGGTTGGAGAATACGCAGGTGTGCGAGTACGACTTGGATAGCAAGCCATCCGATCTGCCTGGATATCTGCAGACAGCCGACGTGATTGTTCACTTGGCCGGTGTGAACCGTCCAGAGTCGCCAGAGGAATACGTGACGGGCAATGCCGGGTTCACTGCTGATATCTGCAGACAGCTCATAGCCTTGGGCCGAAGTACGAAGATTCTGCTGTCCTCTTCCGTTCAAGCCGAACTGGACAACCCCTATGGTGCAAGCAAGCTGGCAGCGGAGGATGAACTCCGCCGGTACTCTGCTGAGACTGGAGCGGAGTGCGTCGTCTTCAGACTGAAGAATCTCTTCGGAAAGTGGTGTCGTCCCAACTACAACTCGGTCACTGCGACGTTCTGCCACAATGTGGCTCACAACCTGCCTCTGGAGATATCAGATCCGGCCAGGGAAATCGAGCTGACATACATCGACGATGTCGTGGATGCTATCATCTCAGAGGTAGATGCCCCTCCGGCACCAGGCTTCCGGTTCTTTGATCCATTGCCGTCGCACCGGATCTCGTTGGGTCAGTTGGCAGCCACTGTGCAGTCGTTCCGCGAAGGTCGTTCAACACTAGTCTTGCCTGATGTTGCAGATCAGTTTGTCAGGCGGCTCTATGCGACCTACTTGACGTATCTTAACGAATGCGACTTTGCCTACTCTCTCGATATCAGGTCGGACGACCGCGGCTGCCTCGCAGAGATCATCAAGTCGCCCGGTTTTGGGCAGATCTTCGTCTCCCACACCAAACCGGGAATCACCCGAGGCGACCACTATCATCACACTAAGACCGAGAAGTTCGTTGTGGTAGAAGGCCAGGGGGTCATCCGGTTCCGGCATATCGATCGTGCCGAAGTGATAGAATATCCCGTCTCAGGCGAGGCTCTGCGGGTCGTGGACATACCACCGGGCTATACGCACTCCATAGAGAACGTCGGTGACACCGAGATGGTCACGCTGTTCTGGGCCAGCGAACCATTTGACCCTCAGCACCCGGACACTTACTATCAACCTGTCGTCTCGAGTGTGGTTGATCCTCAAAAGTGATGGTTAGGGAACAGATGAAAACAGGAGATCGGATATCATGCGAGTAATGACGGTGGCCGGCACGCGGCCGGAGATCATTCGGCTATCACGAGTCATGGCGGCCCTTGATAGGCACGTCGATCACGTTATCGTGCATACCGGCCAGAACTACGACTATGAACTCAACCAGATCTTCTTCGATGACCTTGAGATACGCAAGCCGGACCGTTTCCTTGATGCCGCAGGGGAGACAGCGTGTGAGACCGTCGGAATGGTAATCGCCAAGACAGATCGGGTTCTTGCTGAGGTCAGACCTGATGCGGTTCTCATATTGGGTGACACCAACAGCTGCCTTGCTGCCTACCCGGCAAAGAGGCGCAAGGTTCCTGTGTTCCACATGGAGGCCGGCAATCGCTGCTTTGACGAACGGGTGCCCGAGGAGATCAACCGAAGGATCGTCGATCATATCAGCGATATCAATATGCCATACAGCAGTATATCGCGCGAGTACTTGCTTCGAGAAGGGATACCGCCGGATCGGATCATAAAGACCGGCAGCCCAATGAACGAGGTGCTGAGCTACTACCGCACGCAGATTGACTCATCCGATGTTCTGTCTCGTCTTGGTCTTGAGGAGTTCGACTACTTCGTGGTCAGTTGCCACCGCGAAGAGAACGTGGACCTCGCAGAACAGTTCGCGAAGCTCGGTGTGCTGCTGAACGGGCTGGCGGAGACCTACGGGAAGCGAGTGATTGTCTCCACACATCCTCGCACAAGAAAGCACATCGACGCCCAGAGTGTTGAGTTGTCGTCCAAGGTCGAGCTTGCAAAGCCGCTGGGCTTTTTCGACTATGTGAAGCTGCAGCAGCACGCGCGAGCTGTTCTTTCGGACAGCGGGACCATTACCGAAGAGTCCTCCATACTGGGCTTCCCGGCGCTCAACATCCGCGAGGCACACGAGAGGCCCGAAGGGATGGAAGAGGGGGCGGTCATTATGACTGGTCTCGATCTGGGAAACGTTCTGGAAGCACTGGGCGTGATTGAGACTCAGGGACGAGGTCAGCAAAGAACTCTGAGGGTGGTCAGCGACTACGGTGTTCCTAACGTTTCTGAGAAGGTCGTCAGAATCATTCTGAGCTACGCCAACTACGTGAATCGGAACGTGTGGCGGCGGCAGGTCTAGGCGTACCGGGTGGTGAGATCGATCGACGCAGGAGCCAAATGGCGCGGCCGGTCGTTGTCACCGGCCGCGGTATACTGCACCAGTGAGGGTCTGGTGGTCTGCACCGGGCACTCGATAGGGTCACTCGCAAGTCCCGTAATCTACTGACAGATCGGCTGCCATCTGCTACAATGGAGACCAATCAATGCACAGAAAGGAGTGCAGGCCGAAGCAAGTAGCGCGGTGGGGAGGACAAGCTTCAAAACCTGTGTGAGGCCTGAGTAAGGTCTCGGGTGGGTTCGATTCCCACACATCCCCGCCAAACTACCGCTTCTCACCGGGTCTTGAGCTCACAGAGACGTGGCTCTGCCCCCATTCGGGCCCAGCAAAGCTGCCGCCCGGATCAGTCGCAGCCTCTATCCGAATCCAAGATCAACAGCAGTGACGTCACGCATGCCTTCGACCCAGATCCACCAAGCCGGCTTGCCCTGCCATTGCCCCGATTGGTCGAGGCGCACTGTGGAGCCGGACGGGCGGGTTCCGGTCGATAAGAGACGGCGGGCCGTGTCCTCGTCAAACGGTCCCAGACGCACGGACAGGTCAGGGATCGGTGTGTCGGAGGAGAGTGTGAATCGGCCGGGCCTCTCAAACCTATAACTGACTCTGGCCTTGCTTGTCTTGCCTGATGTGGCAATCACTACCTGGCGATCAGTGACCTCAATCCCAGTCATCAACTTCGGCGCGCGCGGGAGGATCCTGATGTGACCAGGGTCGCTGTCGTCCACACCCGCGCAGACCGCCAACGCGTGCATCGCGATTCCCTGGTTGGCCCCGTTGGACAGCTCATCCGTGCGGTGCCACATTCCATTGGGCATGAGATTGCTGCCTTCTGGGATCTGCCACTGGTACTCGCGCCAGTCGATCCCCCGGGCCTCGTCGGCGTAGTCCATGTTCTTGTCGTAGGAGTACTTGGCGATGCTTACCAGGAGGGGATCGGCGCTGTCCAGATCGTCGAGCAGCAGCGTGCACTGAGTCAGCCAGCCCTGGCCATAGCCCATCGCCAGGCACGGCTGGAAACCGTAGGGCATGCCTAGCTGTCTCTTCAGAGTGTTGCGACTGATCTGAGTGGCCTGTGCCTGCCATCTGTTCGGGTCAAGTCCGTCGAGGTACATCGACATGGAGACCTGCGAGAGGGAGGATTGCCCAGTCGACCAGTTCTTCAGCATCTTCCACTGATAACCGTCGGTCCCGGAGTAGACCAGCAGCAGGCGCATCGCGGCGCTTTCGATGCGGTCGGCGTAGGCCCTCCAGCGCCTGGCCATGTCTGCCTCTCCCTTGGCATCGGCCATCTGAGCAGAGCACCGGAGCGCGTTCAGGCAGTTATACGACGCGTAGAGGTCGTACGCATCCGAGTTGGCATAATTGTGCTTGATCCTAACGGGATCGGTCTCATCCGCCATGCCTAATGGTATGCCGGTAAGGGCGCGCAGATTGCCCGTCCCCTCTCCCTCACAGTAGATCACGTCCATCCCCGTGTAGTCCATGAACCAGCAGATGAACTCAGCGGCGTCTTTCGTGGAATCCCACCTGCTCTTGCCGTAGACACTGCTCCTGGGGGCCGTCAGCCAATCACCTGTGGGGCAGCCCTCGTTGCGCCACGCCAGCCAGCGCGCGATCATCACGCCTCCGTGGCCGTCCGTTTCCTCATAGCCGTCGATCTCGTTGCTGGGATACGTCAACACGTAAGGCTCATCGAGGAAGAACGACCAGTGCGGCGGGGCGTCCTTCGGATACTTGGCTATATTGAGCTGGTAATTATCCGGGCCCTTATCCGGGTCATGATTGGCGCGGAAGAAGTAGAGATAGTTGTCAACGTAGTCGACAAAGCTTGTGTTTCGCTGAGCGTTATTCAGGTGGCGCAGCGCGATAGGCGCGTATTCCTCCGCGCATCTGGAGTACGACCACTTCGAGTAGACACCGTAGGGGAACCAGGTGCCCATGCCGTAGTAGCCGCCATAGGTGGGTGACGTCGGTTCGCTCTCCTTGAACGCGCCCGTTCCGGCGTCGAATTTGCGATCCATCTGAGCCAGGTTAACCACCCAGATGTTGGAAAGCATATCGGCCAGGGTGCCTCCCATGAAGCGTATCCGCGCCGCGTCAGTGTTTCTCGGGAAGTCGAGAAGCTCGACCTCCTTCGGCAGATCGGATTCGCTCGTGTAGAGAGCCTTTGCGGCGGCAGTGAGGCTCCTGGTCCAGTTGCCGGGCCTATTTGTCGCGAATGCCGGCTTAAGATCAACTGCCTCGACAACGCGCTTCTCGAACTGAACGAGGTTAGCACTGGGCTTCGCCCCGACGAGCGTGATGGCGGAGACGAGCGGGCGCCCTCTGACTGCGGGGTTGTCGCGGACGATGACAGACTCGATCTTCTTGGGCTGAGGCTTCACCACGAGGTAGTAGTGGTTGTGCGGAGCATCCTTGGCCTGTCGGTCGTTCTGCTCGTAGACCTTGAGGCTGCGTTTGAGCGGCACGAGAAGCTCGGGCCGGGTATGGAAAGGCTCCGGAACCCTGCCCTCTTTCCAGTTCTGCTCTCCGCATTGCCAGGCTTCCGTGTACACCCAGTTGCGGTAGTACCAGGCGGTTGCGCCCATCGTCACTGGGAATCTGTCGGTCGAGCCGTCCGCGTATCTGATCTCGATATCGCCGATTCTGCAGCCGATGTAGACCTGGTCATCGCGTACACGGCGCATCTCGGGGTTTTCGGCCCAGTGCTCGACCCCATAGTCCCAGCCATCGTTGATCATCCCCAGCAGGCACACAGCATCAGCCGATGCGCCTACAGGAATGGTCTCCAGGCCCCACTCTGTCTTCCTCTCAGACTTGCCGCGGTTGGCGGGATCAGCAACCAGGAACGGCACCGAGCGACAATGCATCGCCTGGGCGTTCTCATCGATCTTGAGCCCGAACAACTCCACTCGTCTTGTCTCAGTTTGTCCAGAAACCGCCATCGATCCTCCAAAGATAACCGCCAGCACAAACAACAGCCCAGCCAGACACGCTTGGCCGGCCGAGTACCGTGACAACTCGCTCTTCGCCATTTGCAGTCCTTTCGTAGTGCCTCTATCAAGCTATACTATAGCTCAAGCCCGGGTCCTCAGCAAAGTGCTTGGGCATGACTATGGGGTCCGAGTCGGACAGATGTGGATGACAGAGCCACGAGCCCTCGCCTTCAGCCGCGCCGGCGGCGCCGCGACGCGATCCTGTTCGTGAAACCTCTCGCCGCCACGTAGGGCAGGCCCAGCACCAGACTGCCAACGATCAACGCGGGGAGCAGGCGAACGCGGCCGAACGCAGCGTACTGGAAAACCAGATCGACGAGAACTCCGACCACCATCGGCTTGATCAGGTTCCTGATGCTGCCTGCCAACAATTCGCCGCGGTGCTCATGATCGTAGAGTATGGCGATCACATATGGAGGCTGCTCGGTTCGTGCGTCCCGCAGCCCATCGCGTATCCCCAAGACTATGGCAACCAACGGCTGCACTATGAACCGCAGGTGGAACGGCCCTGATAGCCTCGCCCGCAGTCCTTGCGCAACCAGGTCCCAGAGACCCACTCGCAGCACCCCCTCTTCTCGCCGCCACAGTTGGCAACGTGCTGGGCTATCATATCCGCACCATCACGTGCCGAAACAGCCAAGGGAATGGGCTTGGTGAGGTGTGAGTATGAGAGCTGGAGGTAGGGGTTAGGAGCGCAAGCCCCTAACCCGCTATGTCTACTGTCGGTACGGTTGCGAGCCTTGCTGCGGTTGCTGCGGTTGCTGCTGTTGCTGCTCTCGCGGCGGCTGCTCGCGCCTCTTCATATGCTCCGGCACTTGCTCACCCAGCTTCTCGAGGATGTCTCCCGGATGCTGCGCAACACGAAGCATCTCCTCTTTGGCGAGGAGTCCTTTTCTGTAAAGACTAAGCAGCGAATCGTCCAGCGTAAGCATCCCGTGGTGTTGGCCCGTCTGGATCGCCGAGAAAATGGAGTGGGTCTTGCGGTCGCGAATCATGTGCTGGATGGCTGGGGTACAGATCATGATCTCATAAGCAGCTACCCTGCCCTTTCCATCCGCTTTGGGAAGTAGAAGCTGGGAGATGACTGCAAGCAGGTTGCCCGCCAGCTGGGCTCGGATCTGCTCCTGCTGGTCGAAGGGGAAGACGTCCACGATACGGTCTACCGTGCGGACAGCGCCGGTGGTGTGTAGTGTGGAGAACACGAGGTGGCCGGTTTCGGCCGCTCTGACCGCCGCGCCGATAGTGAGAAGGTCGCGCATTTCTCCGACCAGGATCACGTCAGGGTCCTGGCGGAGGGCTTTGATGACACCCGTGTCGAACGTTGGCACGTCCTCGCCAACTTCCCTCTGGCTAACTACAGACATCTTGTGAGTCTGGTAGTACTCGATCGGGTCCTCGATGGTGATGATGTGACAGTCACGCATACGGTTGATGTAGTCGATCATCGTGGCGAGCGTGGTGGTTTTGCCGCTTCCCGTTGGCCCGGTGACCAGGATGAGTCCGCGCGGGGCGTAACACAACTGCTGGACGTGCGCGCTCAGGCCCAGGTCATCGAAGCTTCGGATCTTGTAAGGAATAAGGCGCATGTTCACGGCCAGCGTATGCTTCTGATAGAAGACCGCGACCCTGAATCTGGCCCTGTCACCGTAAGAGAAACCGAAGTCGACGCCCCTGCACTCTTCGAGTTCCGCAACGCACCTGTCGGGGATGATCTGGTGGACCAGATCCTTGGTAACCTCTGGTGTGAGAACGCCATGGTGCTCCAGGCGCACGAGACGAGAGTGGACTCTCACGGTGGGCGGATCGCCAACCACAAGGTGCAGGTCCGAGCCATCCCGTTCTATGATGTCGTCGAGAAGAGTCCTGATGTCAAGCACTGGAATACCTCCCGGATGGCGCCCGACAGGCAAGCTCCCCCGCAACCATAGAACGTGGCCCGGGTCATGTTGCACACATCCACGGCGCCCGTAAGACGCCGTTAAGACTTCTGCCCCAAACGACGTCGGCTAGTTTGCTTATCGTACTCTTACTGCCCCGGTGTATCTTTTCCTGCACGATTGCAGCTGTGCCAAATCGAACGTATAATGTGATTGGAGGGAAGGGTATGGAAGTCAATAACGGGACAGAGAAAATCCAAATCGCAATAGGGTCGGACCACGCCGGATACCCTCTGAAAGAGGTATTGGTGGACTCGCTTGAGTGCGACGGCTATGAGCTGCATGACTTCGGCTCGTATTCAGGCGACCTGGCTGACTATCCCGACATCGCGTGTGCTGTCGCGGAGGCAGTGGCCGGTGGGCAATTCTCGATGGGCATACTGATATGTGGCACAGGAGTCGGCTCGACGATAGTGGCCAACAAAGTGAAGGGCATCCGCGCCGCGCCCTGCTTCGATCAGTATACGGCCAAAGTGGCCAGGCAGCACATCGATGCCAACATCCTTGGGCTGGGCGGGAGAGTAACCGGACCGGGGCTAGCCGTGGAGATTGCCAAGGCATTCCTCGAGACTGAGTTCGAGTGCCATCATCGCCACGAGCGGCGCCTTGACAAGATCGAAGCAATGGACCGGCAGTAGAGGTCCCGTAGGCGGCGTCTCTGACGCCCGAGGGTTCGGAGAACCCGACTACATGGTGTAGGCGGCGTCTCTGACGCGAGAGGGTTCGGAGAACCCGACTACATGGTATAGGCGGCGTCTCTGACGCCCAAGGGTCCGGAGAACCCGACTATATGGTGTAGGCGGCGTCTCTGACGCCAGAGGGTTCGGAACCCGACTATATGGTGTAGGCGGCGTCTCTGACGCCCGAGGGTTCGGAACCCGACTACAACGGGGGTAGCTGCTATGCAGCCGTGCTCGGCGAATGTGCTTGTGTGTTGCGACGCGGAGGCCGCGGCGATAGAGGTCGGCAGGCTGATCGCCTGCGCCGCCGAACGAGCCTTTGACGAACGCGGCATGTTCACGCTCGCGGTCCCGGGGGGATCAAGCCCGAGACGAGCCTTTGAGCTTCTGGCCGACTCTCCCGCGCGCCTGCCCTGGTCCCACACACACGTGTTCTTCACGGACGAACGCTGCGTACCTCCAGACCACGAACAGAGCAACTACAGGTTCGCGCACGAAGTGCTGCTGTCGAAGGTCCCCCTACCCTCTTCCAACGTGCACCGCTTCAGGACCGAGCTTCCGCCTGAGGATGCCGCTGTGGAGTATGAGGAACAGCTGCGAGAGGTCATGGGCGACCAACCTCGACTGGACTTCGTGCTGCTGGGCATGGGTGAAGACACTCACACTGCCTCTCTATTTCCGCATTCGCCGGCCGTGGGAGTATTGGATCGGCTGGCTGCGGCCAACCAGATAGCCGGGCTGAGTGCCCACAGACTCACGCTGACATTCAGGGCAATCAACAGCGCTCACAGTGTAGGCGTTCTGGCGCTGGGAAGCGAGAAAGCTCCAGCCGTAAAGAAAGCGCTGCAGGGGCATCGGAACGTCGATGCCCATCCAGTGCAAGGCGTTCGCCCCCGGTCGGGTCAGCTGCTTTGGGTAATCGATCATTGCGCCGCGTCCGAGCTCTGAGGTTACCGTCGACTCCATCCTCTCGTGAACAAACTGCCGCCACTTACGTGGAACAACCTTCATGTACGCGACAGAGCGGGGGATGAGTGATGATGAGGTCGTTCACATTGCTGCTGGTGGCTTTCACGCTGCTATGCGCGGGTGTCCAGGCGGCTGAGATCAGCGGGCGGGTCTATCTCAAGAACATGCCCAGACTGGACATAACCGTCGGGTATGTCGGCAGAGACTCAGTCGGGCAGACCGTCTTCTGCTCCGCAGGCTTCAGTGCGGGGGCAGCATCGTCGGCCAGCGCGAAATGCGACACATTCCAGCCGCGCGTGACCAACGTCGAGTGGGACAGCTCCACCGGCTGTACATTCAAACACACCGAACTACCCGCAGGCACGTACGTGGTCTACGTGAAGTCCGGCAACAGCTACCTGGACTGGAAACGGGTACAAGTGAAGTCGGCGAAGTCGCACGTGAAGGTCAACCTGTCGGTGGACAGAGGAGTCGTCGGCAACGTGTCATTCCAGTTCCCGGCCTCCAAAGCCATCTACACCCTACGAATGGTCCCGCTGGACCGCAAGCGCAGACTACCGCTTGATGGAGTGGACCTAAACAACCATCTGCGAGCCGAGACGGATGCGCAGAACGGCTCCGCCGAGGTGGTTGGCCTCCGCCCGGGCTCGTACCAGGTCCAGCTCGACAAGGCCAACCGGCGCTACTCCAAGGATGGGAGCTGGTGGGCCAGCTATGAGACCGTCGGCGTCTACCTGATCGAGGTCAAGGCAGGAGCCAGCCTCACGTATAAGCTGCCTGTGAAGGGCTGACTCCTCGAAGAGCGCTCAGAGCGATTGCCGTTACTGCTCGCTCTCCGTGACAGGGCACGTCATGCTGAACTTGATTCAGCACCCAGTTGCGTGGGTCACGAACCAAGCTCAGCATGACGAAGGTGTTCACTGATTCGGAGCAATCGCCTCTATCAGAACTCAGCGCGTACCGTTAGCGGCTTGCCATCCGGCTTGACCGATATCGTCTCCTTGGCTGGATCGAAGCTCGTGTGCTTTCGGCCGTTGACCATGACTGAGCGAATCTGCTTGCCCTCAGGATGGCGGAGGCGGATGACGATCTTCTTCGGCGCTTGGCGCGTCGGCGGGTCAATAGATGCCTCGATGAAGCCTTTGGCAACGTGCGACGTAATGCGATAGCTGACTGGCCCGAATGATGTCGGCGCGTTCGTGGCAGCGACCACCATGCCGTCCTTCAGCCAGTTCGACGTGATGAGGGGCGCCAGCCACAGTTCCTCGCCACGCTCCATCACCAGCATGAACCGCGACTGCTGCATGAAGTAGCCAGTCTCGTGCGTCTTGTTGTAGGCGCCACATGCCCTGAAGTGCTCCCAGAACGCCAGGTTCTCCGCGCTGATCATCGCGGCAACACTGTTGAGATAGGAGCGCACGAACGGCTTCACGTCGTCGCGCAGTGCGTAGATCTCGCCGTTCCGGGTGTAGTAGGGCTGGACTTTTGAGAACCCGCCAAAGTTGAACCAGTCTTGCTCGTTCTTCTCCGCAGGATAGTCGAACCAGCCGGACCCGAGGAACTGCACGTCCTCCATGTTATCCATCATTTCGTCAACGGCAGGGCTGTTGGGCTCGAGTATGCCGTGCGGGACCATCTGGTGAGATCCTGCTTCGACATCGTAGCACCAGCTCCGATTCGCATCCTCGCCAGGGAAGAAGTCAGCAACCGGGCCAGGCACAAAGAGCCGTGATGGATATGCTTTCACCCAGGTGCCATCCTTGAGCGGCACTACCGGGGTAATGTCGCGCATGTACTCGTAGGCACGCAGGATGTTCCCGCGCAGGTCGTCGGCCGCTTTCTTAAGAACCTTGGCATTCGGCGTACCTACGGCCGCAAGGGCCTTGGCCGCTTCATCGAGACCCTTGTAGTAGTACCCGTTCAGTCCGAAGCCGTAGAAGAACGAGTTCCAGTCCGCATAGACGCCCGGAGGCACCAGACCATACTCCGGCACCTTCTGCCCGCGCGCATCCAGCTTCTCGGTCTTCTTGGTCTGGGCTACTATCCACTGGCACAGACTGTTGATCTTGGCAGAGTTTTCATTCAGCCAGGGCGTATCGCCGTAGAGGCCGAAGTAATCGCCAACTGACCACAAATGCCAGCCCGAACCCATCAGCGTGTAGCCGGTGGTCAAGTAACCCTCGGGTTTGTAACGGTAGATGAAGTAGTCGAGCGAGCGACGCGTGAACTCGTCTTGCCCCAGCAGCGACATGCCCTCGACGATGGAGTTGGCCTCACTCTCGAGTGGCCCATAGTAGAGCGCGGAGATCCACGGAGACACCCGCTCCCCGTTCTCCTCGCTGCGCGCGGCAAGCATGCAGTGCACCTGTGAGGCCTTGATGAGCCTCTCCAGCAGCTTATCCGGCAGTTCGATCTGCATCGAGGGAGCAAGAGCCTTGTTCCAGTAGTCCTGGAACCTTGCGAACAGGCCGGCCGGGTCCGTCAGCCGATCACGCTCCTCGGGCAGCGCTTCCCATGCCGGCATATAGGCAATGCACTTGGCCTGCTGGCCTGGCGAGAGAGTACCGGTCAGAAGCAGAGAAGATCCGTCAATGCGGGCACTAAGCGGCTTGGCGCCCGAGAGATCGGTCCAGGTGACGAGCCGTTCTCCCGACGTGACTGCCACTCCATCGGCAACCTGGCCAACAGTCGGAGGCTGGTCCGAAGCCGCGCCGGACGCGTAAGTCAACTGAAGAGAGGCGTCGGCCTGCTGACCGCCGGTGTTCTCTACCGTGAACTCCGCAACACAGAGCGGCTTGTCGTTGAGCCAGCGGGATGGCTCAGGGAAGCTCTTGCTGCCGAATGGCACAACGAACGTCCGCTGGGTGTAGACAAGACCATTCTCGCGCACTGAGTTGACCGGCGCCGGCATCCATTCGCCGTCCAGACGGCGGCTGAAGCCCTCGTTGCGGCCCGAGCCAAACCGAGGAGCAAGCAATTCGCGAATCGGAAGGAACCCTACAGCCCCGTCGGTGACGGAGGTGGCGAGCGCAAGCGTACGTATCACGCCCTCCCTCTCAACGATGAACTTGTGGTTGTCACAGGCCAGAGACAGCATCGTCGGCCCAGTATCCTGGATTGGGTTACGGGTCTTGGCCATGGCCTGTTCCATCGTCTGGTCCGGCATCTCCCGCACCTGCTCCAGGATCGTCTTACGACCAGCGATGCTCGTGAGGTAAGAGTTCAGAGTGATGTCAGACGAGCCCTTGGCCACGAACACGCCGTGTCCCGGCACGTAGACACAGTCGTTGGCGATGACATCATCGAGCGCTACGGCGACTGTGGACTCAGGCAGGCGGATTCTCAGAACAGTACGGTCGAGTTTCGACCACCCGGTATCGCAGGAGCGAACGCTCAGGGGCAGTGTTCCCTTGCCGTCCCACGTCCTCTTTGTCGCACCATCATCGAGATAGCCGTTATACGTCTCTATGGTGGTGTTATGAGGCTTCGAAAGGGTGAGCGCTAGATCGACACTGACGGGGCGTGACGTAGTATCCGCCCAAAGCTTCCTCACTTTGATTGGAGTCCCGTCGCCCGGCAGTATCCACCGCAGCTTGTCAGTGCCAGGCTGCAGGAAAGCGTTGCCCACCTGGTTCAGGCGTATTGTGAGTTCGTCACCCTGCTGCTCGATGATGCCCATCGCAGGCTGCCATCCACCCTGCCATTTGGACTCTCCTGCCCAGGCCTGAACCTGTATCTTGTCCAGCGGCAGAGCAGTCGCATCAGCAAGCTGCAAACCGATCAGCCTGACTCGGCGGCGCTCCATCCACTCAAGGCCGATGCAGTTGAGGTTGCCTGCGTAAGAAGGAGCGGAGTAATCCCCGGCCTTGTCAGCAACAAGTTGGGTGCCAAGGAAGAGATCGTCTGCGTGGAACTCCTGCAGCCTGTCTGCGCGCGATCCTGTCATTCGCGCCGGGTCCCATGTCGATACAGTCGCGAATGGAGCAATGTCCATCGTCTCCGCACGTTTGCTGCTGCCGGCAGAGCGGCTGAGTCTTGCATCGGCCCAGTCGGCGACATCGAAGGAGATGTCACCATCCGCGTCCCCTGTGATAAGCCGGAGTTCCTTGGCACCTTTCACTGGCACGCTGACTGGTTTGGCAGAGTCGGTCTGTCGCATGACCCCGCTGTCGAACTCAAGCTTGCCGTCAACGAAGACCTGAAACACCACGCTCCCGTGGCTCGGATCACCGTCCTGCCACTGCACGCCGACCTCGGCCTCGAACAAGTCGTAATCCCCGCCGAGGTCGAAGATCATCTCGCCATTGGCATGAGTGCCAAGGCCGACAGTGTAGGTCTTGTCGTTGACCCTCAGCGCCGCGGGCCAGAAGTTCTTCTCGTGAGCTGATACGTCTATTCCCAGTTCGCCCCAGCCTTGCTTACAAAGAGTGACTCGGTCGAGAAGGCCACTGAGATACTCCGCCTCGGGCACGGCGGCTCCAACGTTCGTGATGGACATGAGGAAAATCCCCCCTAGAATCAAAATTGGCTTCAGAAACTGCATAGCCTACCTCTCCATCTGCGACTGAACTATATTATGCATTCTTCTGGAAGCAAGGTCAATAGAGATCGTGAGGAATCGGGCAGATGTCTGCGGCCAGACTGCACGATATAGTGTACGCAGAGAAACCAGAGGGAACTATGGTTTGCCGATCGGTGGATCGAAGCCGATAGAGCTTATCTGAGCCATTGCGTCCTTACTGGCGAGAATACGGCCGCCTGCCTCACCCAGGTCATCTGAGTCTATCTCTATGAACTTGACGTAGGTCGCGTTCACGAAGTCCCACTTGCTTGTTGGGTCAACAGGCACCCATTCGCCCACGAAGCACTCGGCCCAACAGTGGTACCCGAACTCGTTCTCGCCCTTATACATCAGACCCATGACGAGTCGAGCAGGTATTCCCGCGGCTCGCGCCAGAGCCACGTACAGGAGAGCAAAGTGCTTGCAGTCGCCCTGCTTCGCCTCGAGAACGTCCCTGGCCGAGAAGTGTACACCCGTCTGGCGAACCGGGCGTATGTTGTTGCGCACCCACGATCGCAATTTCTGGGCAGCCTTGTATGAGTTCGTCTCCTGGCCAACAATCCTGCGGGCAAGCGCTGCTATCTGCCTGTCTTCTGATTGGACATAGGATGATGGCTGGAGCCACTTCCCGACTTCAACGTTCTGGATTGGCAATATGGCCGCTTTCGCAGGGTCCATCGGACGAGCGACGATGCGATAGACGACGGCCTTCTTCTCCGGCAGATATGTCGCCGTCTGCCGGGAGTCAGTGATAGCGAGCTTGGGATCGTCTATACTGGTGAGGCGGAACTCAAGCGTTGTCAGCCGCTGGTGATCCTCGGGCGTACTCACGGAGGCGAAGATGTCCTTGTCCGTCTTGATACTGTCCTGGAGTGGAATCGGGCCCTTGCTGAGCCCGCTCGTGGCTTCATCTCGTGATTCAGGAATCACCGACACGCTGCCGATTTCTACTTTCACGAGCGTCCAATCATCGAGATACCAGCTTGTTATGGTCCGCTTATCGGTTTCAGAGACCAGGGGTGTGGCCTCCAGCGTTTTGCCCTTGACCTCGACCTTGGAGCGCGGGTTCAGGTGGACTGTGACTTCTTTGATCTTCGGGTTGCGCGAGTCCAGAGTCGCCATCACCAGGCTCTCGCCGGGACCGGGGCGCTTCAGGTCCAGTACGTGTCGGCAGTACGTGGAGAGGTCGACATCCGCCGGAATCGGAACGCTCTTCCGCTCGACGTTCTCACCCAGCCGGGATGTGTACTCCGCAGCCCCGGGAGCATAGCGTATCTCTATCTGCCTCGTGGCATCTCTGTCCGGAACCGTGAGCTCATAGGTCTCCAGTATCGGCTTGAAGTCGGCGCCTATGTAAGTCACACTGTTGCTGCGGATAGTGGCCCCTTCGTCGAAGACTACCTCTTCCTGATCAAGCCTGTAGACATCCTCGCCGTCGAGTGTGGTAGTCTGAGCAGTGAAATGGCCGTAGCCGATCTTGACCCCGCTCAGATAGATCCCCGTCCACCGGTCCTTGTGGATGTTCTCCAGTGCCGCAGAGCAAGACGCTGAGACTAGAGAAGCGGTTAACAGCAGTGTTTGCAGGACGATTCGTTTGGGAATGCGCATCCAATTGACCTTTGCCGGCGTTATAGCCATTAGCGGGCGGCTCTCGCCTGCCTAAAGGTTCAGCGCGCTGGTCGCTCGTTCCTGCAATGCGACTTGGTGGAGGTGTCTTAGTATGAGGCGCATCGTTCTTTGTTTGATTCTGGTGGGGGCTCTCCAAGGAACTGCTCTGGCCGCCAACGCTCCCAGTACGCAATCTGCACAGCCTGATCTTGTACGGGTCCGCAGCGCGGACCTGGTGCTCAAAGTCCAGGACTATCACGCGGCCAGGCGTAAAGCCATCGCTCTCACATCGGCCCTGGGCGGCAACCTGAGAGACGGCCGCACCGAGGTCAACCTCGTTGGTCAGAAGCACGGGGAGGTGACGGTTCAGGTAGACGAGGCGCGGCTCGACGAACTGGTAGATCAGCTCAAAGGTATCGGCAAGCTCTACAGCGAGCACATACAGACCAACGACCGAACATCAGAGTCCGAAACACTCCAGGCAAGAATAAGCTTGCTGAAGCAGAACGAGGGTGAGCTATTGGGGTTCCTGCGGAGCCCGAGGCGTATGCGCGGGTCCGATATCCTGTTCGTGCAATACCGGCTGTATCAGAGCCGAGTTGAAGCGTCGGACGCGGCTCAGGAGCGGCTCAGACTGGCCAGATCAGCCGAGCGCAGCCTGGTACACGTGACGCTCTTCGAGCCTGAGAGCAAGCAGACGTTCAACTGGCGCAACTGGCACGCCCACGCCGTCATGAAAGCAAAGACAGCCTTCTTAACAGCGTTCCGGAAGATGGTCACAGGCCTCTACTACCTGCTCTGGTTCGCGCCGTTTTGGATTCCGGGCGTGGTGGTGGCGTTCCTGGGGTCGCGGTTCGTCTATCGGCGGACGCGGCAATGTATCAGGAGGTGGCGAGATACGGGAGAGGGCACCGCAGGACCAGGGCTGCACTGAACCAGCGCATCCCCGTTCGAAAAAGCGAACTCTCGCTCTCGCCTCTGTACCTGCTTACCAGGTAACGATACTGCCGTCGGACTTGAGACCGAGGCTGCGATCCCCACCGGCCGCAACTGCCACGAATCCCTGTTGGGAGAGGGGACACTGCACTGGCCCAGTCCGTTTTCTCCCCGCGCCATCACTCTGCCGTCAGACTTCAGCCCCAGACTATGAGCGCCGCTTGTGGCTATCTTTGTGACGTGTCGTCTCGGCTTGGTGACGTGATAGCTCAAGCCTAGTGTAGAGTCCGAGTCCAACACCCAGACCGCAGCGACCAAGAGAAAGCCGGAGGCGGCTAGAACCGGAAGTGTTCTCATAGTTTGCTCGCTTTCCTCTTCTCCGCGGATCGTGTTGCCCAGTTGCCACGTTAGGCGGGGCCGGGATCACGCCGTCTTCAGTCTCTGGGCGGTTCCGGGAGGGAGTGGACGCGCCCGGAATCGCCCAGAACTCGCAGTGAACGACCATTACTATAGATGCCAAAGCGAGACGGATTCGTTTAAATGCATGCATATATTGCCGGGAGGGGCGTAGCATCCTTCGTTGGGGTCAGGATGACTCTGCGCTCAGGACGCTGTTAGGCACGGACGAACCGTCCAGTGCTCGCAGGATAAGGGGTCTATCAGTAGGTGAGCGATTCCGCGATCTTCAGGAACTCGGACTCCGGTAGACTCCCGAAGAGGTTGTAGCTGATGCCATCGCTCTGCCACTTGAGCATCCTGTGCAGCTGATCGCCGATTGGGATCTCAATGAGGCACCCGATCTCGCCGTTAATGTATAGCTGTTTGATCGGCAGATCGGTCTTCAGGTCCCCGGGCGAGCACCCGACGGGAAGCTCATCCAGCTGGAAGTTCCTGCCGACTTGCCCATCTAGGTAGACGTAGCACATGCTTACAGAGGGCCGAAGAATGAGGGCGTGGGCGAATCTTGCGCCCTCCGGCAGGTAGCCGGGCTCGCGCAGGTCGAGGAGCCCGACGACGGCGGCTCTCGCCTGCTCGAACGTCTCGTACTTCTCCAACTCAGGAAGAGCCTCTACGACTGGAGACGCTTCTTGCTCTGCTCCAGAGACGCCAGTCCCGCTGCTGTCGGGTTGACCATCAGGAGATGAGACGGAGACTGTCTCCGCATAGCTGTTTGCGGCGACGACAACCTGCGTGTCCACGCTGGTATACTCTACAACGCGCCCCTCCGGCGTGTCCTTTGCAAAGCCGATCCTCCGTCGCCCATTTGAGGCCGCTGTCTCACCCATGTCCTCGGATGGCACTTGGGCGATGATCGTGTGTCGCATGGGGACTGCGGTGATGACGGTCTTCCAAGGCAGAGACCGGGGTTCGGAGGGCGCTGGTGCAGACTCCTCTGGCTGAACGGCCTGAGCTTTCGTAAGAGGACGACGCGAGGTGACCACCCGGTTGGGACTCTCACGCGGCGTCACCTCAGAGACCGCGACTCTTCGCAGCACCACTCGGTTGATGAACTTCTCCACGCTCTGCGCAGCCGCAGGCAGCGCCCCCGGCCAGAGCAGTTGCATGCCTAGCGCCGCCACGACAAGAGCGGTCGCAACAGCAACAGTGAGCTTCCCTCGGGCAAGCGTAAGCACGATCATCTCCTTGGTTGTAAGGGGGCCACGCCTCTCCGCTCCATCGAACCTGGCGAGCAGACGTTCTCTCAGCGCGTCCTTGATGCGGCTCTGATCGGTAAAGTCCAACGCGGCCAGCTCGGCCGCCAGTCCGTCTTGTTCTTTCATTCCTCGGCCTCCTCTCCGCCGAGCATGCCTCGCAAACGCCCAATAGACCTGTGGAGGACCACGCCGACATTGCTCTCGCTCATACCAGTCAGTTCCGCGATCGCGCGGTTGGTGAGACCACCGCCGAATCTGAGCGCGATGATCTCCCGTTCGCGTTCGCCCAAGGCCGCCACCGCAGCGCGCAGCTGCTCCCGTGTCTCGCCGCGCATCGCGAGTTCCTCTGGTCGAGGATCCGTGCTCGCTTGATCTATGAGCACATTTAACGAGAGCCATCCGCGGCGTTTCTGGGCGCGCGCGTGATCTCTCACGGCGTTGCGGGCGATCCCGAAGAGCCAGTTTGCGAGCGGCCTAACCTCGGATCTGTAAGTCTGAACCTTGTCCAAAGCGCGTTCGAACACCTGCGCCGTTATGTCGTCCGCAGCCTCAGCGTCGCGCACTCGATAGCTGACGTAGTTGTAGATGCGCGGGAAGTAGTGATCATAGATCTCGGCAAAGGCAACTGGATCGATCGACGCACGCGCGACCAACGCTTGCTCATCCATCAAAGTGTTCACTGCTACTTCCATCAAGGCCACTCCGGGAGGTTCAGCAGTCCTCACTGGGTATTACGCCGCCAGACCGGCTTCATTACACGCCTTTTGGGATGTCTTAGCAATAGGGGGCGCCGCTTTCCTGCGTCGAGAGGGATGCGCAGTGCCGAAGTATGCGCACCCTTCGTCGAGACGATCGAGCAGGACTTACGGTGTGATCAGGATGAGGTTGCGTTGTAGACAAGAGGCATGGCCGAGAGGGCAGGCCGTGTGAGACCGCGGGAGCGTAACTAATCCGCCCCCACCAGCGCGTTCTCCAGCACCTCGTCGGCGTGGGTGACGAGGGTGAAGGTCATCTCCTTGCGGACGTCTGCTGGGATGTCGTCGAGGTCAGACTCGTTCTCCTTGGGCAGGATCACGCTGCGGATGCCGGCGCGGTGGGCAGCGAGGATCTTCTCTTTGATACCGCCGACCGGAAGCACGCGGCCGCGGAGGGTGATCTCGCCCGTCATTGCCACGTCCTTCTTCACCGCCCGCTTCGTAAGCGCGGAGGCGATGGTAGTCGCAATCGTGACACCTGCCGACGGTCCATCCTTGGGGACAGCACCCGCAGGCACGTGGATGTGTATGTCTGTGCGGGAGAAGACCTTCTCGTCGATTCCTAAGTCTTTCGCGCGCGAGCGGACGTAAGTAAGCGCAGCCTGCGCGGACTCCTTCATCACGTCGCCAAGCTGCCCGGTCAGGATCAGGCTGCCCTTGTCGGTGTCCATGAGGACGGCTTCGATCGAGACGATATCCCCGCCAAACTCGGTGTAGACGAGTCCAGTCGAGATCGCAACGTCGTCTTTCTCCTCCGCGCGGCCGTAGTGGTAGCGCGGCGAGCCCAGAAGCCTCTTTATGTCGCGGTCGCGGACGTTGTTCTTGCGGGTGTCGATGGGATCGTCGCTGTTCTTGCGCGACCCTGCCACCTTCTTCGCGATCTTGCGACAGATCGACGCGATCTCGCGCTCCAGATTACGCACGCCGGCCTCGCGCGTATACTCGCGAACCAGCAGCCTGAGCGCAGAGTCGTGAATCGACAGGAGGTCGGGCGTCAAGCCGTTCTCCTTGAGCTGCTTCGGGACTAGGAACTTGCGCGCAATGCGCATCTTCTCGTCCTCGATGTAGCCCGAGAAATGGATCACTTCCATCCGGTCCCTGAGCGCGGGCGGGATAGTGTCGAGCACGTTCGCCGTCGTGATGAACATCACGTCGCGCAGATCGAACGGGACTTCCAGAAAATGATCGCTAAACGCGTTGTTCTGCTCGGGATCGAGCGCTTCGAGCAGCGCCGACGACGGGTCGCCGCGGAAGTCCACGCCGATCTTGTCGATCTCATCCAGCATGAAGACAGGATTACGGCTGCCGGAGGACTTGATCCCCTGGATGATCCGGCCTGGCATTGCGCCTACATATGTGCGCCGGTGGCCACGAATCTCGGCCTCATCCCTCACGCCGCCAAGCGACAGCCGATAGAACTTCCGGCCCAGCGCCTTGGCGATCGACTTGCCGATCGACGTCTTGCCAACTCCAGGAGGTCCGACAAAGCAGAGAATCGGGCCCTTCATGTCCTTCGTGAGGCTCCTGACGGCCAGGAACTCCGTCACACGCTCCTTAACCTTCTTCAGGCCATAGTGGTCCTGGTCAAGAATCTCCGTGGCAAGCTCCAGATCTAGGCAGTCGTCGGTCTGGTTGACCCACGGCAGTTCGATCAGCCAGTCCAGGTAGTTGCGGATCACGACACCTTCGGGTGCAGCGAACGGCATCTTGTCCAGCCGGTCGAGCTCCTTGCTAGCTCGCGCCTGGACTTCCTCGGGCATGCTGGCGGCCTCAATCCGAGTCTTGTACTCGTCGATCTCACTCGCACGGCCGTCGCGATCACCCAACTCCTGTTGGATCGCCTTCATCTGCTCGCGGAGGATATACTCCCGCTGCACGTCCCCCATCTCTTTCTCGACGCGCGTGCGGATGTTGCGCTGGATGTTGATAACCTCCATCTCTTTTTCGAGGAGGAGGTTGAGCTTCTCGAGCCGCTGAACGACATCGACTGTCTCGAGCATATCCTGCTTGATCTCTGTCTTCTGCGGCAGGTGGGGAACGATGGTGTCAGAGAGCTTGCCAGGGTCCTCGATGCTGACCACGTTCATCAGCAGCTCGGGAGGTATCGGTCTGCCATTGTGCACGACCTGGTTCTGGACAACCATCTCAAAGAGCGAAACCACGCTGCGCATCAACGCGTCTACTCTCGCCCCGCTGGCAGGCTTGGAGCGCAGGATCTTCGCGTGAACCTTGAAGAAGGGCTCTTCGTGAGCAAACTTGGTGATCTTCGCCCGGTCGACGCCTTCCAAAGTGACTCTGACTGTGCCATCCGGCACGCGCAGGACCTGCATGACTTCGGCGATGATCCCCACCCGATAGATGTCATCGGGCGAGGGCTCGTCGTGATCTATATCCCTCTGCGTCGCCAGCAGCACGTAGCGGTTCTTCTCGAGCGCAGCATCCAGGGCTTTGATGGACTTCTCTCGCCCGAGGTAGAGTGGGAAGAGCATGCCGGGAAAGTACACGGACTCCCTCACCGGCACAACCGGCAGCACCCGAGGCAGCGTGCGCTTCATCTCGGGGAAGCCCTGAGGCTCTAAGATATCGTCGTGATCGATAGTGGTGTCGAGTTTTGGCATAGTTGGGATTGATGATCTAGTATTGGATATTGATTGTTGTGACCACGAGAGCCAGCCCGTGGTCAACACTCAATAGCCAACATCCAATACTCGATCTGCTAGGATGCTTTACTAATCTCGCTGAGGGTGACGAGGGTCGGGTCCTTCTTGTTCAGGATCGTCTCCTCAGTCACGATGCACTTCTTGACGTCCTTGCAGGAAGGGATCTCATACATGATGTTGAGCATCACTTCCTCGATGATCGCCCTGAGCGCCCTCGCTCCCATGCCCCTCTTGAGCGCGTCACCAGCGATGGCTTCCAGTGCATCGTCCGTAAAGACCAGGTCCACGCCGTCATAGTCGAAGAACTTCTGATACTGCTTGACCAGCGCGTTCTTGGGCTGGGTGAGGATCTTGACCAGCGCATCCTGATCCAGCGACTCGAGGGTGGCAACGACGGGCAATCGTCCGACGAGCTCCGGGATCAGCCCGAACTTGAGCAGATCTTCCGGCATCACCTGGGCCAGTGTCTCGCCGATGTTATGAGTCTTCTTGCTGCGTGTCGTGGCCCTGAAGCCCATCGCGTTGTCCGAGACCCTGCGGCTGATGAGGTCGGAAAGCCCATCGAAAGCGCCGCCGCAGATGAAGAGCACGTTTGACGTATCGATGTGCACGTACTCCTGCTGCGGATGCTTACGCCCACCCTGCGGCGGAACCGCGGCGACGGTGCCCTCGAGCATCTTCAGCAGTGCCTGCTGGACTCCCTCGCCTGAGACATCACGGGTAATCGATGGGTTCTCGGCCTTACGAGCGATCTTGTCGATCTCATCGATGTAGACAATACCGCGCTGAGCGTTCTTGATGGTATTCTGGATGTTGTCGCCGGTGTCGGCCGCCTGCAAAAGCTTGAGAAGGATATTCTCGACGTCCTCGCCGACGTAGCCTGCCTCGGTAAGCGAGGTGGCATCAGCGATGGCAAACGGGACCTGCAGAATCTTGGCCAGAGTCTGAGCCAGGAGCGTCTTGCCCGAGCCAGTCGGACCTATCAGAAGTATGTTCGACTTCTGCAGCTCCACATCGGTGGTCGTGGCGTTGATGCGCTTGAAGTGGTTATAGACAGCGACCGAGAGCGATCTCTTGGCCTTCTCCTGGCCGACCACATACTGGCTGAGTATGCGGTAGATCTCTTTCGGCTTCGGAATCGAGGCCATGCCCGAGTAGTCCTCGGACTGTCCGGCAGCGCCCCTGATGATATCATTGCACAGCTCGACACAGTCCACGCATATCCCGCCGTAGACCCCAACGAGCAGCTTCTTCACCTGATCCCGGCTCTTGCCACACAGTGCACAGCGCTCGCCGGACCGATCCAAACCTATCCTGGCCAAATCAACACTCCCG
>CAZFYZ010000011.1:47313-53046 GCA_964523735.1 uncultured bacterium
ATCACCTTATCTATGATGCCATATTCCAGGGCTTCTTCAGGTGACATGTAGTAGTCTCGGTCGATGTCTTTTTCGACCTTCTCCCGAGGCTGCGAGGTATGCTTAGCGAGGATGTCCACCAGAAGCGACTTGTAGCGCAGCACTTCGCGCGCGACAATGTCAATGTCGGAGGGCGTGCCGTGGAAGCCGGCGCTGCCCTGGTGGATCATGATTCTTGCATTGGGAAGAGCAAGTCGCTTGCCCTTAGCGCCCGCGGTCAGAAGAACGGCGCCCATGCTCATCGCGTGACCCACGCATAGGGTAGCGACGTCGGGCTTGATCACCTGCATCGTATCGTAGATCGCCAACCCGGCGATGACAGATCCACCCGGGCTGTTCACGTAGAGCTCGATCTCCCTGTCGGGGTCCTCTTTCTCGAGGAAGAGCATCTGAGCGATGACGAGGTTGGCGATGTCATCATCTATAGGAGTGCCTATGAAGATGATTCTGTCCTTCAACAGGCGGGAGTAGATATCGTAAGCGCGCTCGCCGCGCGAACTCTGCTCAACGACCATTGGTATAAGAGCCATATCAGCGAACTCCTTTCGCTTGGGGAAGTTGAAAGTCGAAACTCAAAAGTCAAGAGCCGGTCAGGCAAACCCCGCGAACCGGTGCGCAAGCTCGGGACCTTGGACTCGGCACTTTGGACCTTTGACTCCTACCCCACGTTATGTATATTGGAGGCATTCACGAGAAAGTCCACCACTTTTTTGCGGACGATGCGGTTCTCGATGGTCTCCCTGTCGTCCGTAGACTCGATGTAGGCCATCATGCTCTGCACCGGGACCCCCCGATCCTCGGCCATGGCAGCGACCTCTGCATTGAAATCGTCCTCTTCGACCTTGATGCCTTCCTTCTCTATTATCTCACGAAACACAAGAGAAAGGACCAGCGCGTGACGAGATTCTTCCGCAAATCGCTCGCGAAGCTGATCCATCGTTTCGTTGCGATACTCCAGATAGTTCTCGATGGTCACCTTGCGTTTCTTCAGGTTCTCTGCAAGTTCCTCGACGCGATCGTGGATCATGTCCTCGATCAGCGCGCTCGGGTAGTCCACCTTGGCATTAGCCATCGCCTTGTCGATCGCCTGGCCGCGTACTTGCTCGTCCGCAAAATGCTGCGCGCTCATCTCCAAGGCGCTTCTGACTTTGGCCCTGAGCTTCTCCACGGTATCGATAGGATCGGCTATCGGCTCCTCGCCTTCCTTTGGCTCGGGAACAAGGTTCGCTTTCACCCACTCGTCTGTCAGCTCTGGCAGATCCTTGGCATGCAGCTCGATTAGCTTGGTCCTGATCGTCCCTGTCTTGCCCGCGAGTTCCTCGCTCCCGTAGTCTTCGGGATACGTAACCTCGATGGCCTTCTCCTCATCGATCTGCATTCCAACGATGCCTTTGTCGAAGTCAGGCAGGTTGTCACCGACCTTGACAACCGTCCGGTCGGTCTTTTCGGGGTCAACGGTCTCGTTCGTGATATCTACAACCGCAGTATCATCCATCTGAGCCGCTCGGTCTGTGACCTGCTTGAGCTCAGTGCGACCCTCGATCAGGCGCTTGATCTCTGCCTCAACGTCCTCCTCCGTCACCGGAGGAACCTTGCGCTCCACCTCCAAGCCGGTGTACTCACCCAGCTCGACTTTTGGGGGCAACGGAATCTTGACCTTGAAGAGCATTGGCTCTCCGGCCTCGAACTGCGTCACGTCGACGTCAGCAGGCCTGAACGGCTTCACACCGGATTCCTTGAGGGCTTCTTCGTACGCCTCATAGACCAGCCTATCCTGCACACGGTCGTGGACCCGGCCCTCGTCAAGATAATTGACGAGAATCGCGTGCGGGGCCTTGCCCTTGCGGAATCCCGGCACGGTGACTGTTTTGCCGAGCTCAGAATAGGTATCGGCAATAGCGGTTGTTACTTTCTCGGCCTCTACCTCGATCTCAAGCTCGATCTCGCAGGGGCTGATCTGGTCCTGTTTCAGAAGCATGATGTCTCCACGGTCATGGGTCATTAGTCAAGGTCATGAGTCGTGAATCGGTTTGGGACCCATGACACATGACACGCGATCCACGACCACCTGGCAAAAAAATAGGATACAGGACCGGGTCACTCAACGCAAGTCGCCTTGCACGCCCGTATCCTATACCCTGTATTGAGAAATTTGGAGCGGGGGACGGGACTCGAACCCGCGACATCCACCTTGGCAAGGTGGCGTTCTACCACTGAACCACCCCCGCAAGCCCTTGAATGGTGGGCGAGAGGAGAGTTGAACTCCTACGCCTTGCGGCACTAGATCCTAAGTCTAGCGTGTCTGCCATTCCACCACTCGCCCGAAGCAGACTGGTGGACGATCAGGGACTCGAACCCTGGACCAATGGATTAAGAGTCCACTGCTCTACCAACTGAGCTAATCGTCCATGCCTCTCGCCAGCGACTAGATTATACCAGCCGCGCCTCAATGCCGTCAAGCGGACCGCGAGCGGAATGGCGAATGCCCTTGTCGGCAGGCACCGATATATTAGCATCCCAGTTGGGCCTTGTCAACACCTTTAGCGCAGAACCAGCGCGCCGCCTTGGTTCATCCTGATCGAGCCGCTGTCGATCCGAATGCCCTTTGTTTGGTCACCCCGTGTGAACAGGCGAGTGGTCAAACCCGCCTCACCATCGAACCAGGTCCAGTTGCCAGTGCCGGTCGCCCTGAAAACGATGTTCGGCAAGAACTGCAGGCCCTGGCCGGGCAAGAACCAAGCATAATCCGCACAGGTCGCGTCCTGATCAAAATAACGGAACGGAAACCCAGCCTCGCGATCGTAGTTGTTGGCGATCGTCGGACCAAGCGCCCGATTAGGCCGGACGTTCTGAACCATCTTCTCGTCCTTGATCGTCCCGCTCGAATCACTCTGGTGGAGCGCATCGAGCGTGTACCAAGCATAGTTGCTGTTGCCCCAACCGTAATTCATGTGATACTGCTTGACGACCGGGTCTCCGATCTCTTGCCAGCCATCACATACAATCGAATGGCCCTTGATCCGGTAGTGGACTACGCGGTTGATGTTAAGATTGTCCTTGATCATGTTGAACCACTCGTCGGCGGAGTAGTTGTAGGAATCGAATGGCCATGGCCACCCGTTATGTCTTGCGGTCCAGTTGCAGTCAGCGTAGCGATAGGGGCCTTCGTAGACTCCTTCCATGTCCCCAGTGTCCGCGGACGAGGAGCTGCACCCGTAATCCATTCCTACCGCATGCCCAATTTCCCGCCCCAACTCGGCAATCGCGTCTATCTGCTCTTGAGGAGAGCTGGCGGAGATAGTGTTAGGCATATTGGGCCAATCGTAACCGTCGTCGTAGGGACTGCCTGACCCCGCCGGCGGCCAGCACCAGTATCTCATAACCTGGGCTCCGGCTGTGGCAACACAGCCGACAAGCGTGTGATCACACCCACTGCCGGCAGGACACTGCCGGTTGTAGGGGTCGCCCTGTCTCCACTTGGTCAGGGTCAGAATCTGCCCGCCCTGGTAGTTGGCCGTTAGCGGAGTGCGAGTTGTATCCGCGGGCTCAATGGCTCCATCGGTGTTGGTCGTACGGTCCCCGCCAAGGAGTCTCCAGCTCGATCGAAAATTCACATTGAGCGTCCCCTGTATCTCTTTGCTCTTCGCCTGAGACATAGGCTTGCCCAAACGCTTCTCGACACTGTTGATCATGCCGTCGAGACCCTCTTTGACGAAGGCCGCGACACCATCAGTCTCGGAGATATCCAGATCGTCCAGTTCAGAGTAGGCCTTGACCGACGCAAGATCCTTGTAGTAGGAAATAACAATCCACCCCTTGGGAGACACGGGGCAGAAGTAGCCAAGAAGTCGCGAATCCGGGCTCAGTCGCAGTTCCTGGATGCCTGTTACTTCCGCAGTCGGAGACTCACCCCAGGCTCCCCGCTTGGCGACGATCAAGCTGACCCAATTCTTAGCCACAGTCAAAGCTTCGTCCGGACCAGCCACTTGTGCTGATACAGGCACGGCCAAACAAAGAAGAGAAACCAAAACGAAAGTAGGAACGAGTAATCGTAAGGACAATACTAACCTCCCACGCCGCGCATTGCGAGCGTGCGACAAACTTGTCCCCCCCTGGATCAAGTCGCTCACCGCAAGAATCTGTGTCAAAGCCAACAAGAGCCGCAGACCTGAGTCTACCGCAGCACGACCGAACCGCCGTCAGACATCCTTAGGGTGGCCCGATCAGTATTCTGTCCATTGATGCGCATTCCCCGAGTCTGATCGCCATGAGAGAAGAGGCGAGTCGGGCTCGTGAGACTCCCATCGACAAACACAACCTGGTCCGCCGTACCATTTGCCCTGAACACAACGTTTGGCAGAAACTGCAGGCCGTGACCTTCCGGGAACCACGCGGCCCCAGCGGCTGTCGCGTCCATGTCAAAGTAGCGGAACGGGTACGCAGGCAAGCCGTAGTCCCCCGCGATGGCAGCCCCCAACGCACAGTCGGGCCGGATGTTGATGACCATCTTCTCGTCCTTGGGCGAGCCGCCCTCATCGCACTGGTATATCGAGTCCAGGGTGTACCACGCGGTGGTATCGTCGCGCCAGCCGTAGTTAATGTGGTACTGTTTGACGGCAGGATCCCCTACCTCCTGCCAACCATCGCATACGATGGCGTGGCCCTTTATGCGATAGTTGATAACACGGTTCTGATTGACCTGTTCCTTGATGATGTTGAACCACGAATCAGCCGAGTAGTTGTACGAATCCGCCGGCCAGGGATACCCGTTGTGCCTGGCTATGGCACTGCAATCGGCGTAGCGATAGTGGCCCTCGTAGACATCCTCCATATCGGTCGCGGTCTCCCACCAGTAGGTACACGCCACATAAGCGCTGGACCCATCACAACCGTAGTCCGTGTCCACGGCGACGCCTACCTCACGCATCAGTTCGGAGATAGCGTCTTGAACTGCCTGCGGCGAGTAGCCGTCTATCCAGTCCGGCATGTTCGCCCAATCGTATGCATCGTCGTAAGGCTCCCCGTTTGAACCTGTTGGCGGCCAGTTCCAATACCCCATCACCTGAGCGCCGGCAGTCGCAACGCAACCGGCCCAAGCATAGCCGTTGAGCCGGCCATCCGTACAGCCAAGATATGGGCACTGGGCGTTATAGGGCCAGCACTGATCCCAGATCGTATGGGTAAGCACCTGCCCGCCGCCGTAGTTGGCGGTGAGTGGGGTGCGACTAGTGTCTGTCTGCTTTACTGCTCCCTCAGTACCCGTCGTGCGATCTCCGCCCAACAGGCTCCAGCTTGATCGGAAGTTGGTGTTAAGGACGCCCTGGATCTCCTTGCTCGTGGCCTTGGATATCTTCTTGCCAAGATGCAGCTCAACACTGTTGACCATGCCATCCAGGCTGTCGACGACGAACGCACCGATCCCCTTAGGGTCAGACAAATCCAAAGTGCCGGTGTCCGAGTAAGCTTTGACAGAGGCCAGATCCTTATAGCGGGAGATGACTACCCACCCTCTTGGCGAGACGGGACAGCAGTAGCCTAGCAGCTGCGATTCCAGTTGCATCCGCAACTCGCTAATACCAGTAACCTCGGCAGTTGGCGAGCCGCCCCACGTCCCCTTCTTGGCAATGATCAGGTTCACCCAGTTTCGGGCCACTGTTAACGCCTCGTCACTGTCTGCAACCTGAGCGCAGGCTG
>CAZFYZ010000012.1:0-34892 GCA_964523735.1 uncultured bacterium
CAGCCCGCCCGCGGTATCGTCCTCGTAGGCCAGAAGCTCCTTGACGTCCTCCGCCTCCTCGGGCTCCATCTCCTCGAGGATATCCTCCCGACGTTCGGCGCTGATATCCCCCAGAACATCGGCGGCCTCGTCCGGCTCCATCTCTTCGAGGATATCCGCCGCCAACTCGTCTTCCAGGTCCTCGACTATCGAAGCCTGCACTTCGGGGTGCATCTCACCAAGCACGTCGGCGGCGGTCTCGACATCGAGCGTCTCCATAACATCCGTCCGCTGCTCCGGGTCAAGCTCGCTGACAATCCTGGCGATGTCCGATGGGTGCAGCGCCGAGAGTCGCGCAGCGGACACCCTCAGCTTGAGCCGGCCCACCCCGCGCTCGAACGCCTCGACATCATGCCAGGCGATCACCTTCGATCCGGGCTTGACCTTGATGACCTTCGCCAGCTTGTCGAGAAAGTGCATCAACCCCATCCGCCGCGCCAGACCGCGCATGCCGGTATCAACGCCCACGAGATACAGCAGCCCGCCGGAGGGCTCGATGCGGACGTCGTTCACCCGGACAACGCGGTAATCGTGGATATCCACGATCTGCTTATCCATCACATTCGTTGCCAGCAGCAGATCCTCGTCAGTGATCTCGTATTCCTTGACCTCATCGACCGGCACAGCAAGGGAGAACTGCTCGGTGTCAGGCTCATAGTTGAAGCACTCATAGGTGATGTCGCGCGTGCGCCGTCTCGAGACCTTCACCACGACAGCCGATATCACGGGCAGATGCGGCGCGGGTGAAGCGACCAGATCCACCAGCTTCCCTAACTCCCGCCCCTCGGGATCCCGTATCAGTTGTCCGATCACGTAAGAGAGATACATGCTGCCCTTTACTTTACCCCTCACCCCCACCCTAAGTCAATGTCAACCCGCTGGCTGCCGCCCACCCTACCTGACACCTGAACGTAGTGCCCAACCAAGACAATGAGCGGACCTATCCAAGCGGTCGGGGGCGGTCCCACTCCGGGCGGGCCCAGGCATTTGTGGCGGGCGGACAAGTATCTAGGAAGGGGCCTTGGCTTCCTCTATAAGCCGATTCACGAGTTGGTAGACCTCGTCAGCATCTGAAATGTCGCGAAACGCTGGCGGTTGGTGCTGAGCCTCGGCGCTTGAGAGACCTGGAGTCCACAAACGTGAAGCCGCTGTGGGGTTGCCGAAGGTCAGGGTCCCAGTGCCACCATGTCCAATACTCTTGCTAATAGCGGGGATGGAGCCCAGACTTACTGCAAGCAGATCTCTTCGCCGAAGCTTGGTCACAAACAGCAGCCGTCTGTTCGTCACGGCGTAGTAGGTGCTCTGCTTCCACCACCAACCACAGATGAAGCGCCCGACCAGCATGTAGAGACCGACTGCGGCAATCACTGCGAAAAGAAGCAGTCCGACTGGGAACGGGGCATGGCCAGCGCGGAAGGCGTCCCATGCACGCGGGACCATATAGGCGCACCACACCAAACCGAAGGGCAAGGAGAAGATGTCACCCCGCGAGAACAGCACGTTGGGGTCCGGCTGGCCCACCCACAGTATCTTCTCGTCCTGCAGCAGGTCGTCGCCAAGCATCTGCTGCATCGTGAACTCGTCCAAGGACCTGTTGTCCATGACGGTGCCTCCTCTACCTGAAAAACACCATCACATATTCGTGCTTGAAGACGTAGAATCCCCCC
The DNA here is from genome assembly GCA_964523735.1 of uncultured bacterium. GTDB lineage: Bacteria > Armatimonadota > UBA5829 > UBA5829 > UBA5829 > CAZFYZ01. The sequence continues at coordinate 1,707 of CAZFYZ010000012.1, forward strand.
GACAGCGCGCGGTATCGCCAGAGGTTGTTGTTCTTGCCCTTGGCGATCTCGTTGCCCTCGATGTTCTTGACGATGATGGACTTGATCTTGAAGCCGGCCTGCTGCATCACGCTCATGCACTTGAACCCGAGCGGATCAAGTTCGCCGGCGCAGTACTTGTCGCCGATCACCAGGATAGCGAAGCGGCCGTCTTCAAGCGTGTCATACGCGTTACCTGCAACAAGGGCGAATGACTTGAGGAAGTGTTCTGTCGAGTCGCAGTTGGAGAGGTCGGAGTCAAGCTCGCTGAACTTGATGATGTCCGCATATGGCGGGTGCAGGATCGCAAGCTGTGAGCCGCATGTCCCCATCTCCTGCAGATTCTTGAGGACCTTCTCCCTAGTGCTCGTCGAGGTGGAGTCGCCCTGAATCAGCCTGATGCGTCCGTCCAGCGCCTCCGGTGGGAGCTTGCCACGCACGTGCTCAACTAACTCCGGCTTCAGCTCCACCCCAATCAGTCGTCGATCAAGATTGGCTGCCTCGATCGCGGATGTTCCCGAGCCCAGGAACCAGTCAACCACGATATCGTCGGGCTTTGTGTACCGCCGCATCACCTGGTTGGCGATCTGGGGTATGAAGTTGCCGTGGTAGTCGAACTTGTGCCCGTCGGTCCTGGTGCGGCCTTTGAGGAGCCAAAGGGAATCGGTGAGGATGTCGTCGTAGTCTTTCCAGTTGGCAAGGTCGATATCGCTGTAGCTAAGCTCGTGCGGGCGTCTCTTGTCTTCCACGCCCCAATTCTAGCAACGCATCATCTGCAAGGTCAAGACGCAAGCACGGTTAGCCCTGCTGTGGTATAATGAAGCTCAGAGACTGTTCCGGGGGGAGAAGTTGCACATGGGTGTGCTACACGAGATTGTAGCCGACTACAGCGTTTACTTTGTTGCAGGGTTGATTGCCCTCGTACTGATATCACTGGCTCATTCAGTACTCGTTTCCCGAAGACTGGCCCGGCTTCATCGTCGGTTCAACAACAAGCTTGCCGACGGCAGTGTGGGTGAGATTATAGAATGCCTCAACCAGCAGGTGGATTCGCTGGTGCGCGTGGAGTCACGGCTAGACCAGATCAACGCCGAGCAGGCGAGACAGGGATCAGATCTGGCCGGCTGCGTCCAGAGCGTGGGTATGGTTCGTTTCGACGCCTACGATGACGTGGGGGGCGAACAGAGTTTCGCGGTCGTGCTGCTCGACCGCAATCGTTCCGGTGTGGCTATTTCCAGCCTCTACGGGCGGCAAGATTCGCGGTTCTATGCCAAAGCTATCACGAATGGCGTTAGCGAACGGGCTCTCTCAGACGAGGAGCAGATGGCCATGGCCAAAGCTCTGGGCGAGTGTGAGACCGCGGGCATAAGAGCATAGACAGAGCGGCAACCGCACCGGCCTCGTCAGCAGCGCGCCTCCGGACCTGAGTCCGGAGGGCATTCCATCGATCTTCTCTTGCCGGCTATCCGCCGGATGGGGACTAGGGTTGATTCAGAACTTGTCCAAGTCAGGATCGTATATCGCGAGCGGTGAAGACCAGTTCGATGAGCATGCCGTCATCGAGCGCTGCAAAGCGGGCGATCTCGCGGCATTCGACGAGCTTGTCAAGCACTACGAGAAGCGCGTATTCAACTGTGCCCTGCGCATCGCTGGCAACTACAATGACGCCTCGGATGTGGCGCAGGAAGCGTTCATCCGCGCGTTCAGCTCCATCCAGACCTTCCGCGGCGATGCCAAGTTCGCCACCTGGATCTACCGCATAGTCACCAACGTCTACCTCGACGAGCGCAAGAAGTCCAAAGCGCACAGGACAATGTCGCTCGATGATTCCATAGAACTCGATGAGAACTCTGTAACCCGGCAGATCGAAGATGATAGTCCCACTCCCGATGAGGTTGTGGAAACAAAAGAGCGGGCGAAAATGCTGCAGGCCGCTATCAGCGCGCTGCCTGACTACCAGAAGATGATAGTCACGCTCTATCATCTGCAGCATCGCAGCTACGAGGAGATCGCCGAGATCCTAAGTCTGCCGATAGGCACGGTAAAGTCCCGGCTTAATCGCGCACGGATTGCTCTGGCGGAAAAACTCACTGCTGAGCCGGAACTTTTCGGCTAGCCACCAAGTCTAGCAATTGGAGCCACAAGCAAGCACAGGAGCAGGCTGTTCGGGCAAGACGCCGGATAGACAGCTGTTGCATGTACAGCGGGCAGGCCGTTGCATGTCTATAGCACGGTTGGCGATTGCCAAAACAGAGCATGATGCGTATTGAGGCCGGTTATACACCGGCCGGTGACAGGAGCACTGTGTTACTATGAAATGCGGAAAGATCCGGGAGCTGTTCTCCAGCTACTTGGAGAGCGCCATGGATGGCAGGCAATCCGCGGAGTTTGAGGAGCATCTGGCAGGATGTGCAGATTGCCGCGCAGCCTACGAACGCGTCAACGCCACTGTCATGATGCTCGAAGAGATTCCGGAGGTGGAGCCGCCGGCGGATTTCCACGCGACCGTGATGGCGCGTGTTCAGGAAGCCCGACGTGCCGCACCGCAGCCGGTCAGGTGGTGGGCGATCGATTGGCAGCGCGTCTTCACTATTCGCGTGCCTGCCCGGGCCGCCGCGCTTGGCATTGCCGCTGTGCTTTTGGCTGCGATGGTAGTCCAGTTTACACCGCTGGGCGGCACCGTCGCCAACCTCTTTGGCATCGCGAAGCAAGGACCACAGCAACAGGTCATTGGCGATCAGGACAACCCGCGGCAGTGGGGGCCTTGGACTCCGAAGCCGAAGACCCAGGCTGGGCTGCAGATCATCATCCGAATGGAAGATGCCAATACCTACGCCATCGCCCTGGGTGCGGCCAGCAATGATGCGATTGCTTACACGCTCAGCGTGGATGGCGATAGCTATAGCCGCACGGTGAAGGCGAACGAGAAGTGGGTTGTCACTATGCCCGCTCCGAAGTCCGGCGTGACCGTAGCGAAGGTTGTCTGGAGGTTCCAGGACCTGAATCGCGAGGCGCAGGTCTTCCTGCCGGCCGAGATCAGCAGGAAAGAGATGCCAAGAAGCCTCTCTGTGGAAGAAACAAACGTACAGGACCTGCTGCAGAGACTGGCTCAGGAGTATGGGATCGCAATCATTGCATCCGGATACCTGCAGGTGAAGGTGCCGGGCGGGCAGATCAAGGATAGTTCGGCTGGCGACGCGCTCTACTACTTCCTGGAAGGCTCAGGAATGAGGATGACCGCTCTTTCGCAGTCGGTCTATGCGGTCGAACCTATCAGGTAGGTCAGCAATATAGCTTCATACGGGGCACGGTGGCATTCCGACACCGTGCCCCTTTTTACTGCGTCTAGCTAAAGCAGGAAAGCTAGCGCCCAGACTCTAACTTCTAACTTCTAATGTCTAGCTTCTGGACGGGGGGATGGAATTGTCAGACTACGCTGTTCTGGCCTGGCAGCCGCTTCTGAGGCCACCGCAACCTTGCGAGCCGCCAGCGGTTGAGGCAGGCGTCTATAGTGTCCCACTGAAGGCTCTAAGCTGCCGCAATCAGATCACGTCGGTAATGGCACTCGTCATAGCTGATCGGCCGGCCGACTCGGCACGGCTTGTGTTTAGCGATCTCACCTCTGATGAGGGAAAGATCAGCGCTAGTTTTGTTCGCGCCCGGCGTATTGGCGGAGTTCCCACCACAGAAGCGGGCGTCTTTAGCGACCCTCTCTTCGATGTCGATGAGTTCGCGATAGAGAAGTGTGCTTCGTTCCACATCGGCGTTACCGTCCCCAAAGGCATTCCGGCAGGCGTCTACGTCGGTTCCGTAAGGCTCATCGTCGGGGGCGCCGAGGTTGCCTCGAACGTGATTGAGCTTGAGGTGGCGAACGTTGACCTACCGGACGTGCACGACTACACGTTCTTCCTGAACATCTGGCTGAACCCGGCGTCGGTTGCTCGCTTCCATAACGTGGAGCTGTGGTCGGATGACCATTTTGGTCGCATGGCGCCATACATCAAGGACCTGGCTGAGCACGGGCAGAAGACGGTTGTCGCCCCAATCTGCTACCAGCCGTGGGGGACTCAGACCCCGGACCCGTACCCCAACCTCATCGGCTGGACGCGGCGCGGCGCCGAGTTCGAGTTCGACTTCTCTCTCTTTGACCGATACGTGGAACTCCACGAAGCTTGCGGAATCGATCGCACCATCCACTGCTACTCGGTTGTCCAGGGGCCAGGTGATCCTGACACGAGCGTGATCGAGTTCTTTGATGCAGATGCAGGCGAGCGCAGGCAGATCCAGACACATGTGGGCGACGACGCTTATGTATCCGCCTGGAGCGCTTTCTTCAGGGCATTCGCGGAGCATCTCAGAGGCAGGGACTGGCTCAAGAAGACTTACATTGCCTTCGACGAGAAGACTCCGGATGTCATGGACAAGCTGGTCTCTTTCATGAACCTGTATGCGCCAGATTTCCCGCTTGCCCTTGCCGGGGATGTCCTGGACAAGCACCTGGGCTTGATTGAGGATCTGTGCCTGCCCGGGCGGTACGATGAGCACGGCATGACGCGTTCGGTACCCACGGAGCGATCGACCATCGAGGTGGCGCAGCTCCTTTGCTCTGAGGCTCAAGGTCGACCGCGCGACTGTGGCCGCAAGATGCTGACGACCTGCTATGTCTGCTGCGGGCCGGAGTGGCCGAACACATTCGTCTTCTCACCTCTGGTTGAGTCCCGGATGCTGCCGTTTCTCGCGCTTCAGGGAGGTTACGACGGCTTCCTGCGCTGGGCCTACAACGACTGGCCCCCCGATCCGTTCAGCCACCCCCAATGGGGTCCGTTCCCGACCGGCGACCTGTTCTTCGTCTATCCAGGTGAGAACGGCCCTATCTCGAGCCTGCGATGGGAGCAACTGCGCGAAGGGATAGCTGACTACGAGCTGGCGACGATTGCCTCCGCCAGCATCAGGGAACCAGACGAGATGGTAGACTACGAGCAGGCCATCTCTCTCGCCTGCCGCAATCCTGACGGCCGCACGAAGTCCATCGGAGACATCGAGATCGCGCGAAGGCTGCTCATCCCTATAGCCGAGCATCAGACCAGGACTTAGGGGGCTCGGATGAACGCGAACAGGCTTGAGCGAGTCCGGCGCAAAGTAGACGATACGCTTCGCCTCCAGCACAATGCTCATGAGCGCAGGTGCGGGTTCGTTCACCTCTATGGCGTCTCAGCCATGTGCGCACTACTGGCGAAAAGGCGCGGACTGGACGCGGAGCTTTGCGCAACTGCTGGCATGCTTCACGACATCTGGACCTACAAGATCGGCGATTCCACGGGCCACGCAAGGCTGGGCGCCATCGAGGCGGAACGGATCCTGCGCGAATCTGGCGGATATACGAGTGACGAGATCGCCATGATATGCGAAGCCGTAGCCAACCACAGCAAGAAGCGAGAGGTCCAGGACGATCTCAGTGAGCTGCTTAAGGACGCGGACGTGCTGCAGCACTACCTCTACAATCCGTCGATGCCGATGCAGGAGTCACATCCGGCGAGGCTCGAGGGGCTTCTTAGGGAGACTGGCCTTCGCCGCTAGCGACGGACATGTAAAGCCGTTGTAGTCGGGGTTTCTGACCCCATCGACGATCACCTCATGCTCACTGAGGGCGTCGGAGACACCTGCTACAACCCGTGCGAATCCATCCGGTTGCTTCTAGCAGCCGGCCGTCGGACTGGTAGAGGCGGATCTGTTAGCGTCTATCACGGAAGAGTAGAGCCGCTCGAAATCGCCCACCATGCGTTCGATCGAGAAGCTGGCTGCGTTGGCGCGGGCGCTGGCGGCCATCAGCGACCGCTGGCCTTGGTTGCGGATGAGGAATTCTACACGTTCGGCAAAGGCGTTGGAGTCGTCGTCGGTGAGAAAGCCATCCACCCCCGGCTGAATGTTCTCCGGGATGCCGCCGGCATTCACGGCCACGACGGGAAGTCCGGCACTCATCGCCTCACAGATCGCGATCCCCTGGGTCTCGGTGGTAGACGGGAACACGAACATATCGGCCGCCGCATAGAGGGGGTCGATCTCGCTTCTCTTCAGCATTCCCAAGAACTGAACGCTGTCCTGAAGCCCCAAGCCGGCTGCCTGTGCCTTGACCTCGCCGAGGGCTGGACCGCCTCCGACCAACAGAAGCCTCGTCTGAGGTGCTGCGACACGGACTGATGCGAACGCTCGCAGCAGCATATCCAGGTTCTTCTCCCGCGCGATCCTCCCCACGTACAGCAGCAGTGTGTCATCGCCATCCACTCCGAGTTCCATCCGGATCCGGCGTCTCTCTTCTAGGCTGACCGGGGCCGCCGCGACCACACCCGTCTTGATTATCTCGATGCGGTTCGTGACGCCGTAGCCACTCAGGATCTTCTTCACAGGCTCCGAGGGCACGACGACGGCGTCACACCCGGAGTAGTACCATTTCATCAACCTCACCAGAAAGAGCTTTGTAAGGCCCCTGGGTCGGATGGGGGCGTAGTGTAGGTACTCGGTGTAGAGTGTGTGGTTGGTGGAGACGAATGGAATTCCCAGCCGCCTTGCCCATCGCCCACCGGCCGCTCCAAGCACGAACGGAGTCTGGGTGTGGACGACATCGAGGTCCAATGACTCGAACTCCGGCCAGATCGCCGGCGCCATCAGCTTGGGGAACGGGTAGTCGCGCATCAGAGGGGTGTGGCGGGCCGGCCATCTGAAGACCCGGGGGTGCTCATCGGTATGCCCCTGGAAGCGCGGCGCGAAGATGAAGACCTGATGCCCCCGCCGCTCAAGCTCGTCTCGCAGTGTGGCCACGAAGACGCTGACGCCGTTGACAATGGGTTCGTAGCTTTCGGTGAATACAGCTATGCGCATGAAGGAAGTGATCAGGGTACAGTGAACAGTGCACAGTGAACAGGCCCCTGACTGCCGATGGCTCGCTGTTCACTGTACCCTGTTCACTATTCACTATTTCCTGTTTACTGTTTGCTTTCCATAAACGCCAGCACGTCCGAAAGGCGGAATCTGCGCTGGTTGCCGGCGGTGCGATAGTGCTTGAGCACACCGCGGTTGGTGTAGCGCCTGACCGTCGTGGGGCAGACGTTAAGGATGCGGGCAGCGTCTTCGAGAGAGATAGTCGGGTCCAGAAGGCGCTGGATGAGTCCCGTTCGGCTCTCCTTAAATGTCTTGTAGGACCGCTGTGCCACCTCCTCGGCTTCGCCCTCGAAGAGGATACGCAGGTGCTGCGGCAGCCGTTCCCACTTCTCTTCCGCAGTTGCGGCGTGCTGCTCAGCGGATTCCACTGCCACGGGTGTTGGCTCGGGCTGTACAACAGCGACCGGATCGGGCTTCGGGACCTCGACTGGAGGTTCGGTGACCACTGGCGCTTGCACTCGGACCTCGGGCTGTGCGACGGGCTCCCGTGGCATGGCAACTGGGGTGCTGATCGGCTGTGCAACTACCGGTGCAGGCGGAACAGGAGGCGCGATCTGAATCGGTCGCGGAACGCCAGTGCCTTCGCCGAGGTTCAGGCTGCCCTGATCCTTGGGAACCTCGAATGGGGGCTCCTCCATCAAGTCCGTTTCCTGCCGCTCCTCTTTGCTGCTGAGGAACGAGAAGAAATCAGGAACCTGCTCCACCTCGGAATCAGTAAACAGCGCGGGGGCCCGGCTCGCCTGACTGGCCACGGGACGGGCCGTGCCCGTCTCGGACTCGGTCCTCTCAGCGACCGCGACGTCGGACACCATCTCACGGCGCTCTGCGACGGTGTGCATGACAGGCGCGGGCTCGGGCGCCGGCGCTGAGACATCTATGGGTCTGGGCTGAGGCTCGAATCGAGGAGGAGCGGGAGGCTGATATCCTGTCTCCTGAGCCTTCTTCTTGGCAGCTAATTCGTCCTCTTTCTTCCGTGTGAACTTGAAAAACTCACTGAGCTTGTTTTCGTAGTTTGCCATTTTGTGCCTCCCCCGTTGGATGTAAATAAGTTAGAGGCCGGGGGCTGGTGTTCTAGCCCAAACCTCAGAATAACAGCATTGCGTCGCCGAAACTCAGGAACCTGTATCGTTCGCGAACTGCTTCCTCGTAGGCCCTCTTGATGAGATCCGTCCCTGCGAACGCGCTCACGAGGATGAGCAGTGTTGATTTCGGCATATGAAAGTTCGTAACGAGCGCCTCGACCACTTTGAACTGGTAAGGCGGCGTTATGAACAGGTCTGTCTCCTCAACAGTAGCACGCACCCTCCTCTTCCCGATGGCGGCGCTTTCAAGCGCTCTTGCCGTCGTAGTCCCGACGCAGACGATCCGCCCCTTGGCGGTGTTGATCGCCTCTGCGCTTTCTTTCGATATCTCGAAGAGCTCTGTGTGCATCTCGTGGTCTTCCACGTTCTCGGTTCGAACCGGCCTGAACGTGGCAATGCCCACGTGCAGAGTGATGAAGACCGTTTGAATGCCTTTGGCTCTGATCTTGTCGAACATCGCGGGGGTGAAGTGCAACCCCGCGGTTGGCGCCGCTGCCGATCCCTCTCGAGCGCTGTACACTGTCTGATAGCGCTCCGAATCCTCTAGCGGCTTGTGAATGTATGGAGGCAGTGGAACCCGCCCAACGGCCGAGATAAGTTCCTCAGGGTCCTGCCCACCCGAAAACTTGAGTATGCGCCCGCCCACATCGGTCCGCGCGGTCACTTCAGCCGTCAGCCCGCGGTCGAAGATGAGCTTGACTCCAAGCCCGACCCTGCGTCCGGGCTTGACCATAGCTTCCCAGACGCCGGGCTCGATTCTTCGAAGCAGAAGGACTTCTGCTCGGCCACCCGTTTCCTTAAGACCCACCAGCCTGGCCGGCGTCACCCGCGTGTCATTGAGGACGATGGTATCGTCTTCCCGCAGGTAGTCCAGCAGGTCAGCAAATCGCCGATGCTCGATCGTCTGCCGGCTTCGATCGACGACCAGAAGCCGGGACTGATCGCGCTCGACAAGCGGCTCCTGGGCTATCAGCTCCTCCGGCAGGTGGTAGGTGATGTCGCTCAAACGCACTTGTCACCTGCCGTTGTTGGCATCTTCTGATGGACCAAGAGGGCTCTACGAGGGTCTCCGTTGTCCATCGAAGTCAAAGTTGATCTGCCCAAAGCTATACGCCGCTCTCCTGCCAAGATTCTATCTTGTGGAGGAGGCAATGTCAATGGATAGAACGGGTAATTCTCAGTCACAGCCCTCTCACCAACTGAGCAGTCAATGAAGCCGACCGCCACAGAGTTGGCGGGAATGGTCAATGCTGGTACGACTAAGCATGCGAAGCGAAGAAAGGAGCAGGCAAAGACCCTTGCATTTCGCCATAGAGCTTGCTCGGTAGGCTAGCCGTCTTGCTGAGCTTGCCCGCCGGGGTAGAAGCAACTTCGGCGTCTATTATATGCCTCCAAGTCGTCATAGACCAGCAGGCAGTTGGTCATGCCGACCCTGGGGTTCTTTAGGAGCTTGCCCTTGCAGTAGAGGCCTATCGAGCTGCCGCCATCCAGAACTGCTGCTTCGTGGCAATGCAGGGTTCGCATTACCCGCGCCAAAGTGCTGAGCAAGACGGGACGCAGCGTCGTGACCATCACAAGCTTGTTCGCGTAGGTCAAGCCAACCGCGGCGCGCAGCCTCTTGGTGAAGTGTACTCCGCTGCGAAAGCCCTCGGCTCGCGGAACGACCACTGTCTTGCCCTCGGTTATCAAGGTCGGTCCGCCGACAAGCACGGCGTCGTGGTCTGTCCATTGATACATGTCGGGGTGACGCGACGGGATAAAGCGCACTTCGTTGCCGTTTCTGATTGTGATCGCGACTCCCAGGTAGCCCTTGTGCAAGAGTTGACCGTCGATCACTATATCTCCCGTCGGGACCAATGTTCTCGTGTCGAAGAACGTGCCGTTGATTGCGGCCGCGGGCCGCGTCCTGCGCAGGAGCGAGCGAAACGACTCGCAACTGCCGATGCCGTGCTCCGATATCGCCGGGGTAACACTGATGTGGGGGTCATTGAGGTCGATTGTGACGACGTTGATCCAGACGCCCGCGACCTTCTTCTTCTGGTACGCAACACTCGATGATGCATGAGCCCACCCCACGGCGGCGATCAACAGAAGAACAGCGAGTAGGAATATGAGCGGCCGGCGGCTATTCATAGTCTAGAAGCCAAATCTCCTTGCACAAGCTGAGTCTATAATAGCATGAGGTTGTGACGCCGTCAATATTAGTAGGTAGACTTATGTCCAGTTAGCGACCAAGTGTGGGAATATGTCCCTTCGTTGCGAGTCCACCCTGGAGGTGTACATTCTTCGAGCCCCAAGACCCCCCGGTGCTTTATGCTCACATTGGGTGCATTGTTACGCATTTGCGCTCACGGAGTTTGAGCTGTTGCCGGCAGGCTGTTGCGACAGAGCTGTAGCGGGCGTCTCTGACGCCCTCGGGACGAGGCGTCGGAGACGCCTGCTACAACTGCGGATCGCGGAAAAAGCGATCTATCGAACTGCCTCGGCTCTACAGAATGTTGCTCTGGATGCGGGAGCATGGTATAATCATGTTGCCTGCCGGTCGGTTCTGCGATCAGACGGGGTTCATTGGCGTGGACCGTTCCGGGTGTTAGGCCGGTGCCGCTTCCGGTCACCCGCCGTTTGGTAGGCAGGCGTCCCACGTCCGTCGGTGCCTTTGCGTGCTACAGGCACGCCACTTTGGCTGACGGCAGCAGCGGCAATTGCGGAGGACTTTATTGGCTGAGAAGGGCAAACTTAGTAAGACTGCGAGGGCTTCGACCCATTTCGGCAAGGCCGACGATGGAACCATAGTAGTCTCGAACGATAGCTCGCGAGGGAAGGTCTTCGTCGAAGTGAAGAAGCTTCTCTCCGAGGCGTCGATCGGCTACCAGAACCTGAGTTCGGCTCACCCGATCATCGTCAACAAGGGCAGCTTTGATGCGGCTTGGACCGTGGTCAAGACCGCACTGGTTGATGGCGATCGCTACAAGATCGAGAAAGAGGCAGCCGGGCAGGTCGTCCTGGTGGAGAACACACCAAAGGACCCGGGCCGGATGGTCTTGAGGGAGAGCCCCTTCGCCTGGCACGCCGCCTAAGAACGGCAGGTCAGAGTGCAGAAGAAACAAGCAGAAGGGCGGCCCGGTTGGGCCGCCCTTCTGCTGTACCAGGACTCCTATGCAGCGTCATTCTGACGCTAAATACGTCCGAAGTAGTCTAGAGTGGGCGGATCCAGATGTTGCGGAATCTGATCGGGCAGCCGTGATCCTGAAGCACGATGGATCCGGGCTCAGTGGGATCGGCCCGCGAGTGGTCGATAGTCGGATAAGGGACATCGGCGTTATCATGTATCCAGACCCCGTTTTGCAGCACCGACATCCGCGCGTTTGCGATCTTCTTGCCGCTTTCATCGAACTCTGCCGCATGGTATAGGATATCGAAGCTCTGCCACTTTTCCGGCGGACGACTGGCATTGACCATCGGCGGATGGATACTGTAGATCGCCCCGCAGTCGCCGGCGCCGCTCTTCAGGCCATACGAGTCCAGTATCTGGACCTCGTAATTCTCTCCCTGAAGAAAGACGCCGCTGTTTGCCCGCGCCTGCCCCTGCTGATTCGGCAGGAGCGGCAGCCAGAACTCAACATGCAGCTGGCAGTCCTTGAATGCCTGCTTTGTCGCAATGCTGCCTCCGCGCACCTCGGCATATCCCTTTTCGATCTTCCACGCGGGGCTGTCCTGACCGCCCAGCTTGACCCACTTCGACAAGTCTCTGCCGTCGAACAGGACGATCGCGTCAGAGGGGATCCTCTCACGACCATAGAAAAGCTCCGCCGCACACAGAGGCGCAGCCACTATTGCCAGCAGTAAAAGGCTGGCGACGATACTCTTTGCTGTAGACACAGACCTACCTCCTGCCAGAAACTGGCGTCAAAGAAGCCTTCTTCGTGCCCGACGCTGCTTCCTGCTAGGCAAGCTCGACTTCGCCTATGGTGTAGAAGGAACCGGTGATGAGCACCAGGTCATCAGGCATTGCGACGTCCATTGCGCGCGCGACGGCTGCGGAGACGGTCTCCACCGCCTCGACATCATCACAGAACCGCCGGGCCTCATCAGCCATTTGTGCAGCCGGCAGGGCGAGGTGCCAGGTAGACTGCGTGGCGATGATCCTGGACGCCATCGGCGCGATTTCGGCAAGATAGCTGTCGGCCGGGTGCGTGGAGAGCATCCCGACTACTAGTATCAGCCTCTTGTAGCTGAAACTCTCCTTGATCGATGCCGCCAGCACTTGCGCAGCAGCCGGATTGTGTGCGCCGTCTATTATGACCGTTGGCCTGTCGTGGATGACTTCCATGCGGCCGGGAATATAGGCGTTTGCTACCCCGGCGGCGATAGCGGCTTCGGACACACGAACCTCGTAGCGGTCCAGCGCCAATACTGCTGCCGCGGCTGTTGCGGCGTTGGCGTGCTGGAAGGCCCCTGCCAATCCCGGTCGCAGCCCAAGCAGATGATGCTCCCCACCGTGCAGTGAGAACTTGCCGCCCTTGCTGACGTAGCGAAACTGCAGATCGGCTGAAGGTGAGCCGGGTTTGCTCGATCTGGTCTTCAGCACCCGCCAGACTTCAGCGCCTTCCTGATGGCACGTCTCGAGTATGACTCGCCAGGCCGGCTCGTCATCGGTCGCCGTGACGACTCGCGCCCCAGTCTTGATGATACCTGCTTTCTCTCGCGCGATCTTCTCAGTGGTGGAGCCGAGCCGGTCCACGTGGTCAAGACCAACGTTGGTGATGACGGCAACCATTGGCTCGACGATGTTGGTCGTGTCCCACCGACCGCCCATGCCGACCTCAAGCACCGCGAAATCCACGACCTGCCTGGCGAAGTAGAGATACATCGCCATCGTCTTGACCTCGAACTCGGTCACCGGGCCGAGCCCTGTTTCGGCCATATCCTCGGCGATCGGCTGGATCTCGCTTACGATCTCGGCGAAGTCGTCTTTCGGGATCATCGCGCCGTTGATCTGAATCCGCTCGCGCAGGTCGTGAACGTATGGAGAGAGGTAGAGACCGACACGGTAACCAGCTTCCTGGAGAATCTGCGAGACAAACGTAGCCGTCGAGCCCTTGCCATTGGTGCCGGTGATGTGGATCACACGCAGTTGCTTGTGGGGGTTGCCGAAGGCGTGTGAAAGGGCCGTGATCCGGTCGAGTGTCGGCCTGATCCCGAATGTAAGCAGACTATTCAGATAATCGCAGGCTGCTTCGTAGGTCATGAGCGGAGGATATCAAGCATCCGGTCGATATCAACAGACTGCTCCACCATCTCCTCGGCGACGCGTATTTTGTCAGTGTCTCCGGGCCTGATCTTAATAATAAGCTTGGCGATCTTGGATGCCACTGTGTAGGTGTCTTCCTGCACCAGAATCACCGGCATACGCGCGCGGGAGCAGAGTTCCATAATGCTCGGCTGTGGTGGAGTACCGCCAGTCAAGATAATACCCGCGACACAAAGCTGCGTAGCCGAGCCAAGCATGCAGGAACTGAGCGCGGCAAGCATCAGGTCCTCGCGTGTGCCCGGCGTGATCAGCAGCGCATCCCCGGTCATATACTCGAGCGCCTGATGGGCGGGCATCGCTCCGATAACCATCTTCCCGACGACGTTGGCCAGACCCTCGCGACCGGAGAGAAGTTCACCCTCGATATCCTCGAGTAATTGGCCTATCCTCGGATTGGAGAGCACGGGTCGGTACGGCATCACCCCCAATACCTCAAGCCCTTTACGCTGAAGCCCCCGCCGGACGTAGGAAGAAACTTTCTCGTATTTCTCGTCCTCGACCTTGTTGATGATCGCGCCCACTACCTGCACCCCTGCGGCGTCGAACATCGCCTTGTTGAGCATGATCTCGTCTATCGGGCGGCCGACACCACCTGACGACACGATCACGGCCTTGCATCCGAGCAGCGCCGCCACGTCGCCATTGGACATATCGAATACGGATCCGACCCCCGCATGCCCGGTCCCCTCGACTACAACTATGTCCTTGGCCTCGGCCACTCTGGCGAACGAGGTCTTCACGGCCTCGATCAGCGGCTGCCGATTCGGCTCATCGATGTATCTCTCGGTGAAGTGGCGCGGAATCGCGATCGGAGACATGTCAGCAAGATCATCCTTAATGCCGAATACCTCGCTGACGAGGACAGCATCTTCGTCAATCCTGTGACTGTTGATTTCGACATAGCGCTGTCCGACAGGCTTTATGTAGCCTACGCCGCCAAGTCGCTTCCGGAGTGCCGCTATCAATCCCAGGCAGGTGATGGTTTTGCCGTCGTTCTGCCGGGTCGCTCCCACATACACGCTCGTTGCCATGTTTTGTCTGCTGCTCCATTCCGCACAAGAGTTGCGCACGTATTGGGTACGGTTCAACGCACGTCAACGTGAATCCTGCCGGCTCACGTAACCATCCACCCGTTCTCACTACCGTCCAGCCTGTTCTTATTGTGAACATTATGCGCACCGGTATCGTCTAACAGTTAGCAGGTCACCACCGCGACTGCGGGCAGGCCGTTGGTACGAGACCAGGAGGGTTGGTCAATATGTGTCGAAGAACGATTATTCCTATACGGGCGGCCCACGATGATCGAGTGGCCATCCCTGCCTGTGCAAAGAGCCCGACTGCCCGCGAGGAGTTTGAGGTGCCTGGCCGGCCCGAGATGCTTGCCCTGATTAGGCACAGGGTGGCAGAGTTTGCCGCGTCCCTGCCCTTCTCTGAGGAGGACGTTCAGGACCTGACGGTTGCGGTGGGCGAGGCCGCCGCGAACGCAGTCCGGCACGGGATCCCCTCGATCGACTGCAATGTATGCGTAAGAATGGAAAGGCTGCCCTCGTGCCTTAGGGTCTCCATCAGCGACCACGGCTGCGGCTTCGACCCGCGCGACATACCCCTGCCCAAGCGCGGCTCCCTCAATGAGTCCGGTCGAGGCATCATGATCATGCGTGCCCTGGTCGACAAAGTCCGCTTCAGGTTCAACCACCCGGGTATTCGTGTCGAGCTGACCAAGTTCTTCCCGGCCGTCAGGGATGTCGCTTGAAAATCCGCGTCTCCCGCGTTACCATTGACAAGGCAATTTCTATGGGCAAGCGCGAAACAGCGGTGGCAAGGGCAGTCAACGGGCGAAAAATGAACCCGGCGCTCGAACTTTGCCTCAGCCACGCGGCGTTTGCCACCGGCCGTAACCTCAGCGGTGTGGTGGTCTTCCGGCTGCTCAAGCCCACCAGTATTCGCTCTCTGACCTTATCGGTATCAGGACGAGAGACTCCCTCGGGCGCTTCTCTCTCCCGGGGACTGCGCAGGACCAGTTCGTTTTTTGACCGTGAGGTGCTGCTCTCCGGCATGAACCAGCCGCGGTTCAGAGCCGAACGCATATCTCGCCTCTGGAATGCTGTACTCTACCGCGATCGTGGGCGAGAGCTAAGCGCAGGGGAGCACACTTACCCATTCTCGATACCGCTGCCCGCGTCTCTACCTTCGAGCTACAGGGGGACGGCGGGAAAGATCGACTACGTCGTAACTGCACGCGTTCAGTATCCCGCCGGCCTGACCCAAAGGAGCAGCATTGAGGCTCAGGTCGTGTCCGTCCCGCGTGCGGAGCGGGCCCAGCCAGTCGCCCTGAGCTACCCCACGGCCGGAGGCACCGTGCAGACAAGCGGGGTGAGCGTAAGCGTCGAACTGGCGGAGCGATCGGCGAAGTTGGGCGGGAGGATCTCCGGCCGCTTCTCAATCGCCAACGACAACGAGAGCGAAATCGCCGAAGTCAAGGTGTCACTGGAGAACTGCGAATGGGTCCGGCTTACCACTCAGAGGGAACTCAAGCGGCAGTGCGCTGACTCTCTTGTTATCGAGCCCAAGGATGCCTCCGCAAGTCTCATCGAATCAGGTTTCGAACTCAACATCCCAGACAACGCTCCCCCGACGATACAAGGGACGTCGATCTCCGTTATCTGGTTGCTCAAGCTCAACCTCAATACGGACCCGCCGCTCGAATTCAAGGCTCCGATCACCGTCTACGCGCCTGCGCCCGAAGAATGACGCAGCCGCGGAGGATCCCCTATGTCACCAGCTTTGGCCACTTGCGAATCATGAGTCGGAAGACGAATGCTCCCACGAGGTAGATCGACGCGAGTAGTATCAGCACGCCGGGTAGTCCGTGGACTTCGAATATCCACGCCGCGGTGAGTGGCGCCACAAACGCCCCAGTCGTTCCCGCCGACTGCTGAATCCCGAATGCCCGTCCACGGAAGCCCTCTTCTACCCGCGTTATGGTGACCCCCGAGATGGAAGGCGCAAAAGTAGCCAGCCAGAGGCCGGTGATGAAGTAGAACACGCCGAACGTCCAGATGTTGTTGATGAACGCCATGCAGACCGCGCCAACCGCAGTGCCGATAAGCCCGATTACTATCGGTTTCTCGAAGCCCCAACACTCACCAAGGCTGGTCCATCGCTTGACCGTGATAACGAACGCGAATGCCGGCAGAGAGAAGATGAGGCCGACCAGCCATTGGTCCACACCCGGGTACAGGTGCTTGACGTGCGGGCCCAGGTAGGGACTCACTGCGGCATTGAACATCCACGAGAGCATTACGGCAAAGAGAATCGACGACTGCACCGGCGACCGCAGGGCAATCCCAAAGTCACCCAGCAAGCTGGTCTCGACCTTGCTCGAGGTCTTATTGGGCTCTTGTACCAGCCAGACCACAAGCAGGGTAGAAATCAGAACTGCCGTTCCGGCTATCTGCATCGAATGTCGATAGCCAACCAGCGACGCCAACACGCCTCCCAGAGCAGGTCCAGCGATGTATCCAACGCTGACAGAGGCTTGTGCGCTCGCAACAGCCTGCGGGGCGAGTTCCTCAGGAGTATTGGTGGCGATCAGCGCATAGCAGCCGGGGATGAAGCCGGTCAAAGCACCATTCATGAAGCGCAGTATCGCAAGCTGCCAAGGGCTGTGGCAGATGCTCATCAGAAAGTAGATCACCACAAGACTGAAGCCAGCTCTCAGGATCATCGGCTTTCGGCCGACGCTGTCGCCCACCCTGCCCCAGAACGGCTGCATCACGATGCTGGCGAGAGACTGGGCTGCGAACACAATCCCGATCCAGTATGGCAGCATGTTCTCCTCGACGCCCATGTCCTCGATGAAGAATGGCAGGAAGGGGACTATGAGATACCAGCTGGCAGAGGCAAGAAGAAGGGCAACGGCCAGGACATACAGATTGCGGCGGTAGTAAGGCATTGCGTAGTGTCAGCTCCAAGTCTGTTTCCAGTTTACCACGCCGGTCCAGGATTGGCTACCTCTTCAGCAGGATACCTTGCCACTAAGATCAAAGGGTTATGCGTGGCTACCAGGTCGTACGACAAACTGATGAGGCGGTTGGAGTCGATCTCTGCCGTGAGCGAGGCACGGCTGGAGCGGATTGGCTCGTTCGTGTCCGGCGAGCGGAGTTACGACATGGTCATCATCGAGCTCGGCTCGGCGGGGCCAAGAACACGTTCCGTCATGATCGCGGCCGGCATTCACGGCGATGAGCCAGCTGGGGTTGAGGCCGCTCTCACGTTCATCGAAAACGTCGCAAAGGACCGCACACTGCTGCAGGCCTACCACTTCGTCATCTTCCCCTGCAACAACCCAACAGGCTATGAGTTGGGCACTCGCGAAAATGAGGACGGGATTGACCTCAACCGGCAATTCTCTGTTCGGAAGCCCTCGCCTGAGGTCGCATTAATCGCCGGCGCGCTAGCAGGACGGTGCTTCGACCTGGTATTCGAAATGCATGAAGATATAGACTCGCCCGGGCTCTATCTTTACGAGATCGCTGACTCGCACGATCGCTATATCGGCGAGGAGATCATCAGTGCCGCGGCGGCTATCGGCTGCCCGATCAACCTGGACGACTGCATCGAGGGCATGCCGGCATCCGGAGGCATCATCAGGCGCAGCATCAACCTCAAGCGCTTCCGCAAGACTCGGCTGCCCCAGGCGATCTACGTCTATCGCACCTGCGGCGGCCACGTCATCACGCTTGAACCG
The DNA here is from genome assembly GCA_964523735.1 of uncultured bacterium. GTDB lineage: Bacteria > Armatimonadota > UBA5829 > UBA5829 > UBA5829 > CAZFYZ01. Next base: position 19,804 of record CAZFYZ010000012.1, read on the forward strand.
CCGGCCTCGCGGCTGTCCATAGGAAAGCGGGTGGAAGTCGAACTGCTGGCGCTGGAGATAGCCCTGAGGTCGTTACTGGATACAGGACCATGAAGTAAGGGCGGGGTTTGTGCGCCCCGCCCTACCATAGATCACAAATCAGCAATCACGAAGCGCTACGCCACTCCGGGCTCGAAGCGCGGCTTGGTCTCCGGCGCCCGCTCGGGCTTGGTCTCCGCAGCGGGAATGGCGTCTTCATCAGCGGGCTTATCCGGCGGCTGGGGCTTCTTCTCCAGGGTCGCTATGCTGGCGCCTTCCATCAGCGCCTGGAACTCCTCGCGCTCAAGGGTCTCTTTCTCCAGGAGGACCTTGACGATGGTGTCCATCTTGTCGCGGTTCTCGGCGAGAATGGTCTTTGCCCTCTCATAGCCCTCGTCCATGATCGACCGAATCTCCTTGTCAATCGCCATCGCGATCTCTTCGGAGTAGTTGCGGTCCTCCATGACGTCGCGCCCGAGGAACGGATTCCCGTGGCGCTTGCCGACGGTCAGCGGGCCGATCTTGTCGCTCATTCCGTACTCGCAGACCATCGCCCGAACTATTGCTGTCGCGCGCTCGAGGTCGTTGTGAGCGCCGGTCGAGATCTCATCAAAGACCATCTCCTCGGCTACCCGACCACCCAACAAACTCGCGACATCGTCAAGTAGCTCGCTCTTGGTTGTCAGATACTTGTCCGCGATCGGCAGGTTGATCGTGTAACCCAGCGCCATGCCTCTCGGCAAAATCGAGACCTTGTGAACCGGGTCGGCATTTGGCAGAAGCTCAGAGACAATGGCGTGTCCAAGCTCGTGGTAGGCCACCATCTCCCGCTCTTTCTCACTGATGATCCGGCTCCTGCGCTCAGGGCCCGCGATAACGCGATCAATCGACTCCTCGAAGTCGGTCATGAATATCTTCGTCTGCTCGCGGCGCCCGGCCAGCAGCGCTCCCTCGTTGATGAGGTTGGCAAGGTCCGCGCCTGAGAACCCAGGGGTCCGCCGTGCCAGGCTCTCGACGTTGACGTCATCAGCCAGCGGCTTGCCACGCAGGTGAACGTCAAGAATAGCTTCCCGACCCCTGGCATCCGGGTTGTCCACGACTACGCGCCGGTCAAACCGGCCCGGTCTGAGAAGCGCCGGATCAAGGACGTCCGGCCTGTTGGTTGCCGCGATCAGGATGACGCCCTGGTTAGGGTCGAAACCATCCATCTCGACGAGCAACTGGTTCAAGGTCTGCTCGCGCTCATCGTGTCCGCCGCCGAGTCCCGCGCCGCGCTGCCGGCCCACTGCATCGATCTCGTCGATGAAGACGAGGCTCGGGCGGTTGGCCTTAGCCGTATCGAACAGGTCACGCACACGGGAAGCGCCGACACCCACAAACATCTCAACGAAGTCTGACCCACTGATATGGAAGAAAGGCACTCCCGCCTCGCCCGCGATAGCGCGAGCCAGAAGCGTCTTCCCGCATCCGGGAGGGCCCAATAGCAGCACGCCCTTGGGGATCTTGGCGCCGAGCGCCTGGAACTTCTTGGGGTTCTTTAGAAACTCGACAACTTCCTCGAGTTCCTGCTTGGCCTCTTCGACGCCCGCGACGTCCTCAAAGGTCACCTTGGGCACGTTCTCGTTCAGTCTCTTTGCGCGGCTGCGACCAAATGACATCGCCTGGTTGCCGCCCGCCTGCGCCTGGCGCATGAAGAACATCCAGAGCACCACGAGGATTCCCAGAGGCATCAGCACGGTGAACAGAACTGACCAGACGGCCTCCGGTACCGGCGGCTTCTCCACCCCAAACTTGACCTTGTTCTGAATAAGCAGCGCTTGGAAGTCAGAGAGGGAGTTCGGCTGCGCAGGAAGGTTAGCGACAAACTTATCGCCCTTCTTTGTCTCGAAGCGGAACTGGTCTTTGGTGAAGTTGCCGCTCGCGACATCGCCCTTGGCAACCATTTGCCAGGCCTGGGAATAAGGCACTGTCGCGGTCGGTTTGCTGCCGCGATCGATGCCACCCCTCATGATAAGCATGGCCACGACGATTATGAAAACCACAAAGGCTATGTTCTTGAAGTAACGGTTCAAAAGTCTCCTCCGGTGAGGGCAAACTTCCGCCCCACCCATAGGATTATACCACGCTGCATCTGCGCGGGCAAGGCGAAACGAGCCTATTCAGCCCTCTCAGACGCGTCTTTGTCACGTCTGCTTCACTAATCAATTGGACGCACGGCAGGCTGAAAGTGTTTCGTGGATGGATGGTGGGACGGGGACATGGATGTCCCCCATACCCGAGTCCAGCACACGGATTTGGAGGACTATCGGGACCCGAGCGCCTCTATCCTGGCTCGCGCGGCGGCGGAGGCCTCCGGGTTGGGGCCGGACGAGGCTTTCGAGTAGGCTGTTATGGCCAGACCCCTGTTACCGGCAAGCTCATAACCTTCGCCCAGCCTGAGCCAGTAGCTCTGCTGATCGGGGTTGAGTTTGATAAGAGCTTCGGCTGTTGCGACCATTCCCTCCGCGTCTCCCTGCTCCGACTGGAGTTCAAAGAGCATCAGGCCTCTGCTGGCCTTGCGCGTGGCCTTGAATGACGTCTCGATTTTCTCCCGCACTGCCTTGAGGGCGCCGGATTGGGCAGCGAGCCGGGCGGTACTTGCCCAGGACGCGACACTGCCGGATTCAAGGGCTTTGACATAGGCATCGACGGCCGCTGTAACGTTGCCCTGGGACATATGGGCGGCGCCGATCTCGGAGTGATAGCGGGGTGCGTTCGCCGGATCACGCTTCAGCAGGCGCTGCGCCATCTGAACGCGCCCGATCACGTTGCCCGAGAGCCTGTAGGCTGAGAGCAGGTAGAGCATCGAGGGCATGTCTTTCGAGTTCTTGGCGAGGGCGGATTCACGTTTCGCGATCTCGCCCGGCAAGACGTTCGCTCTCATCTGGTTGCTGGCGAGCGCATCGGCATTCGCCGGGGTCGGGTTGAGTTGATAGCCGAGGGCGAAGTTGCTGTTGGCATCGCTGAGTTTGCCCTGCTGCATCTGGACGCCGGCAAGGTTGTTCTGTATAACGGACTGCGTGGGAGCCGGCACGCTGTTACGGAAGGAGACCTCGGCGGCCTGTTGGTAGTCCTGCTCAGCCTCTGCGAGCTTGCCGTCCTTCTGAAGAGCCTGCGCCCTGCCTGCAATCGGCCTCGGGTCGTGTGGGGCCTGCTTGGCCGCAATGTCGAACTCCCTCTTGGCTTCGGCGTTGTTGCCCCTGCGCAGTTGAGCGTTGCCTATCCTGGTGCGGGCCTCAGGAGCAAGCGACTTGTCCTTGGCGGCCTCCGAGTAGAACTCTATCGCCTGCCCAACATCGTTCTGCTGAAGCAGAGCCTCGCCCTTCCAGAGATAGGCGTGGCGGTTTGACGGGTCCATCTGAATGACCCGGCCGAACATGACCTCGGCTGCCTTCGGGTCTGTCTGCAAGTTAGCCATGCCCATGTTGAAGACGGGCTTGACCCACTTGGGAGCAAGCTTGGAGGCCTTGTCATAATGCTCCCTGGCAAGCGCGAGCTTGTTCTGCAACTGATACATATCGCCCAGCAGGCAGTGACCGATGGCGTTCTGCGGGTACCGTGCGAGCGACTTGGCCAGCACGCGATCAGAGCTTGTGCCAGTGCTGAAGGCTCGACCGGAACTGAGAAGCGAGCTCGCCGCATCGCGCGCGCGCTTGGATTCGGCTACCCTGCCCATCTCGCCGTAGACCCCGTCGAGAAGAAGATAGGGCAGGACCCCATCCGTCGGGAGCTTCGCCGCGGCACTGAACTGATCCGCGGCGTCCTGGTAACGCTTGAGGTGTGCGAGAGCGACCCCTGCGGTCATTCTCACGACCGGGTCGTTCGGCCTGAGCTTCGCGGCCAGGGTGAGTTGGGAGGCCGCGCGCGTCCAGTCGCCGGCATTGAACGAAGCCAGCCCATCGACGAACGAGTCCGGCGCCCAGGCCGGCCCGACCACGAGCAACGTCACGAGCAGAATCAGAATGTGCTTAGTCTTCATAACTTGCCAACTACGGGTACCTGAAAAGAGCGGCGATATGCACGCCCTCGGTCTTGTTCAACTCATCAACCACCGACTCATTCTTGCCATCGCCAGCGGCACGGCTAGCCACGCCGCGAGTGGCGGGCTTTGCGGCAAGAGCATCGTATTTCCAGTGCATCGTATCTTTGCGCCCGGGGCTGTTGGGTTCGCTCCCTCTGAGCGATGACCCACCTGCCGCCAGCGTGCCATGACTGTCCGCGAGAGCCTCCTCAGGGGCGGCCACGATAGCAGGAGCCGGAGGAGCCGCCAAAGCCTCGTCGCCTGTGAAGTCACTGCTCTCGGTGAAACGGTAGGTGTCGTCCCAGATGAGCGGAGATGACGCGCCCTTCGCCAGATCAGCACTGCCTGCGGTTAACCTGACTGGCTCGCCGGTAGCCACCGGACCATCCGCCTTTGCGACCACGACGCTTTCGGCGGGCGGGGGCGGCGCGGTAGCAACCCGCTTGCCAGGGACACGGGCTATCTGGCGAGCCTTGCGCAGAGGCTGAGGCGTTTCCGACGCCGCCTGGGCTCTATAGCTGATCGAGCCAGCATTCCTGAGCCCGTGCTCGACTTGGGCCACTCTCTCAGGAGCCTTGGCTGACTGGTGGCTCACTCGATCTGCCCTCTCTTGCTCGGTCGACGAAGGCCGCGCTGACGGAACCTCGGCGGGCATGTTGGCGCGCATCAGGCCGATTCCAACCGCCGCCACAAGCACTGCGGCAGCACAGGCCGACGCGGCCTGAGTCACCCGCAGCCAAGGCCTGGGCGCGGCGGCCGGCGCGTCTCGCTCGATCCGTGCGCTCACTTTCGCCCATAGATCGGGCGCGGGTTCCATCGCCGGAGTCTCCGAAGCCCGCAGAGCGCCGGAAACCGACTTGATCAGTTCAGCCTCGCGGGCGCACGACTGACAGCGCGACAGATGGGCCTCGACCTTCGCCCTCTCCCGCTCGCTAAGTTCACACTCTATATACGGTACCAAGCGTCGTCTGTATCTTGCGCACCACATAATATCACCAGCTCCCTGTTCCGAGCTTCAGTCCGATACTGAGATCGGACACTACGATGTCATTCCGCGACGCGCTTCATTATGTGCTCGGTGAAGAACTCCTCGGCCTTGTCGGGCGTGATCCCCCCGTGGCACTCGCCATCGACGATTACGTTCGGGGCCTGAATGCAGTTGCCCAGACACAGGTCCGCGACCAGTTCCACTTTCTCGGCCAGACCGTCCCCACCGAGCACCCTGTGATACGGGCGATCTCATCACAGCCCACATTCTGAAAGTAGTGCAGCACGACAACCGCCCTGTGCTTCTCGGGCAACTTCTCCAACGCGCTGCGCACCGCGGTCGTCCGCTCTAAGCGCTCAGCGGCCGTCTCCGGGCCGTCGCCGTTGGAGGAGACCAGCGACTCAGCCAGGCCCGTGACCGGATCGTCGATCGACGCCGCTTTTCTGATCTTGGTCTTCCTCATGTGCTTGACAGTCGTATTCACAGCAATCCTGTAGACCCACGTCGAGAATGCCGCTTCGCCCTTGAAAGCCTGCATTGACCTGAACGCCTGCACGAACACTTCCTGGACCAGATCATCGACGTCGTCGCGATCTGCGACCATCCGGGAGACGATGCCGTAGATGGCGCGCTGATGCCTCTGGACCAGTTCGCCGAACGCGCCCACGTCGCCGTCTTTGGACCTCGCCACGAGTTGGGCGTCGGTCGTGTCCTGGACAGGCAAATCCAGGAACTGCTTCCCGGTCGTCGTTATCGCTTCACCCCCGGCTGCGCGCGCGCCGTTCGTTCGTAATGCTGTTGCGCCGCTCAGAAGGTCAATACGCATCTTCCGTATTCCCGCGTCAATGATACCACAGGGCCCTTCCCGTCCATGTTGTTAGACGCCTGATGCTGGTTCCAGCTTCAATTCTTGACTGGGTCGTTCAACGAAGTTCAGGATGACAAAGAGAGGCAGCGCCCGTAATGCCAGAAAGCGGGGATAGTCAGTCCCCGCTTTCTGCGTGTTTGGTCTAGTGCTTGCTTGCTGTTTACATTAGAAGACTTGCGAGACGCCCACGCTGATGAATCGTGAGGGCACCCACGAGTCCTGAACTCTATCTGTGCCGTCCCAGCGGAACTGCATCGTCTGCTTGCTGTTCAGCACGTTGAACACGTTCAGGTAGACCGAGTCACCCAGCGATGAACCTTCCGGCAGCTTCATCGTGAGGCCATAGCTAAGAACCAGCGATGGCTGGGCTCGATCCTGCACGTCTGGTGTACCCAGGTCCATCCTGCCACTGCCGTAGTCTGCCCGGAATGTGTGAGCGCACTTGCCTCTCACCAACTGGGTGACCGCGGTCAGTGTATGCCGCTGGTCCCACGTGGTGTAGTACATATCATCGAGCAGGTCAAGATCGGCACGGTTGGCCCTGTTCTTCTGGTATGTGTATGATACCCACCCCTGCCAGTTGTCTGACATTCGCTTACGATAGAGAACCTCGAGGCCGCTGGACTTGCCCTCACCCAGGTTCCTGTAGCTGGTGATGCCTGTAGTGGAGTCGTAGTAGTTGTCTCCGAGGTTCTGGTAGCTCGCAGTGAACGGAGTCAGACGCAGAGCCGATGAGTCGGAAAGTTGCTTCTCGAATGAAAGCTCCACTGCTCTGCTGGTCTGCGGATCGGTGGCGCCGAGGCCCGGCATAGCCTGCTCGAGGCTATACGGCCCGCCGAGCGGCATGTCCGGGAAGAAGTAGACGTGCTGCACGGAGGATGAAGGCACGAACTTCACATACTTGCCCCAGCTCAACTTCCACACGGTCTTCTCGTCCGATGCGTATGACAAACCCACCCTCGGGGTTGTTTTGGCTTCGGTTACGTCGGCGACTGGGGCTCCGGCATAGCCTTCGCCTACAACATATTCGTTACCAGTGCGGTCATAGGTGATCGCTTCGCGGCGGAGACCGGCGTCGAGGGTCCACTTGTCGGAGAGCTTCATCTGATCCTGGATGTAGAGATCTGTCTGCGAGGTGTCGACATCAGCTCTGAAGAGCGGGAACCCCGGATAGAGGTAGTACTTGTTGTCGCTCGAGAGATACGAGCCGCCGATCTTCAGCAGGTGCCTGGGGCTGACCTGGCCGGTGTATCCGACCTGCAGACCCGTCCGCGATGACGATATGGCGGCGAACATCCCCGAGTAGCCGACGATGTTCTGCTCGATGTCGGTTGTCATGTAGTAAGGTCGAACGGTAACAAACGACTCCGGGCTGAAGTTGTGGCTCCACGTCAGCGCCGTGACGCTGTAGCGCTGATCCATGTAGTCCAGCTCGTGAGGAGTCGCTTCTCCGTTATCGCCGGTGTCGTGGTAGAACTCCGGGTGTCCCAAAAGCTTGCCCTGAAGAGCCAGGAGTGAGAGGCTGTTGTTCTTGGACGGCCATACCAGCTTGGTCACTGCATCGTAGTACTGCTGCTGCTTCACGATTGGGCCGTCGAGGTCGGTGGTCTGGGTCGCGGCCGAAACGAAGTAGTTGAACTTGTCGGACTCGCCACCTCCAAATTCGATGATCCCGTCTTTGTACGCAGCGCTGCCGCCCTCGAGGTTCAGAGTCAGGCCAGGGGAATCCGCCCCGCTCTTCTTGACCTCGTTCAGGACGCCGGAGATCGCGTTGCCGAACTCAGCCCCGAAGCCGCCGGTGTAGACCTGGAACTTGTTGACGCCTGTCGTGTAGAGGTTTGTCCCGAACATGCCGGTGTTGGGGTCTGTGATGGGCATACCTTCGAGAATCCAACCCGTCTGATCGGCCCGGCCGCCTCGCAGATGGATCTGCCCGCTGCCATCGGTGCTCGCGATGACGCCCGGCAAGGCACTCAAGACGCCGCCTGCCTGTCTCACGTTGGAGGGATCAATTCGAGTGAGGTCTTCCTGCTGAGCCGTAACGAGTGTCAGCGTGTTGGTTATCTCCGGCGTGATCATTGGTCTGGGTCGAACGATGACCACTTCCTCGTCGGACAGAGGCTGTTCGCTCAGCTCGATGCTGATATTGGCCTTCTCATCCATCGCAACCTGCACGCCTCTGGCGAGGCCGGCCTCGAAACCGACCATCTCTGCCCGAACGACATACTCGCCCGGCGGCACGTTGGTGATGGTAAACCGCCCGCCAGCATCGGTGATGGTGCTGAGATTGGTGCGATCTATGATGATGTTCGCACCTGAGACCACCTTCTGATCCGCGGCCGTCTTCACCACACCTGTGATAATTCCGGTCGTACCCGCGCCCACCTGCAGCGAGATACCCGCGATCAGCAGAACAGCAACAATGCATGCGCCTGCCTTAAACAATCTGATCATGTAATTCTGCCCCTCCCTGGCCGACAGCTGTTTTACAAGCCTGAGTGGGCGGACCTTCCCCGGTTCGCCTTCTTACCGATTATTGGAGCAAACAGGCAATATCTTCAGGTTACAGCATCCACAGGCCATGGCACAACCTTTATGTAGAACTGAATACAGGTTGTTCTAGACGTTCGATAAAGGCAAACCTCGGGAAACCGGGGGACGCAAAGTGCTGGGGCTAAATCCCGACCGATCGGGACATGTTTGCCAGGCTGCCGAAGCGAACTCGCTCTAGTACATCCGCGATTACGAGTAACGGGCTGCAGGTAAGCGGATGGACGAAGCGGGGTTTGTTGCGACAGCCTGGCATTCTTGCGTTTGTAGTACAAGAAGTGGAGTAGAGCAGTATGTTGAACCTATTTGATCGATCGGCGGAGATGACATCAGATCATGACACAGCGCGCCTCAGCGTGAACTACGGCCAGGAGTGCGTGGTTCCCTCAACAGTCAGCCAGGTGCTAATGATGATGGAAGATCCTCGGCAGGCAATGAACTGGTCCACCGAGCAGGGCTGCCGCGAGGCATTCGACCAACGCCTTGGCCGGTAGACGCAGCCTACGGCTCTGCCAGCAGAGTGACGTGTCAGTTAGAGAGCAACACCGGGGGAACGGAGTCAAGATGCAGTTCGGAGTTGGCCAGAAGACGGCAATAGTGTGGATAATGGCTACAGGCGCCGCAGCAATGCTGCTGGCGCTGGCGACAGGGCACATGGGATGGGACCTGGCGGTAACGATCCCCTGGCTGTGCCTGGCAATGCTTCTATACATGAACTCGCCGCTGATCACATCCAGATTGCGGGCGGGCAATGGCCAGAGCAAGCCCGATTCGAGGGACACGCTTCTTGTCTATAAGCAGACGACCGAAGCCCTTGCATCGGCCATCGCGTCAAAAGACCACTATGAGCAGCATCACGTCAAGAGGGTGCGTACCATCTGCGAGATGATCGCCAAGAAGCTGAGGCTCGATCAATCAACCACGGACGGAATAACAATCGCGGCATTGCTGCACGACGTCGGCAAACTTGGAGTACCTGAATATATACTGCTCAAGCCGGGACCACTGGACCCCGAGGAGTTCTCCAAGATCGCGAACCATGCCTCCATTGGCGCTCAGATACTGGAGTCGGTTGATTACCCATGGAATGTCAGCGAGATGGTCCGACACCATCACGAGAGGTACGATGGCACGGGCTATCCTGATCATCTTTCCGGCGAGCAGATCCCTCTGGGATCCCGGATTATAGCCGTAGCCGAGGTATATGATGCCCTTGTCTCCGACAGATGCTACAAAACCGGCTGGTCTCATCTGCAGGCGATCGAGCACATCGAGAAGCTCTCCCGCGCCCATCTCGATCCCAAGATCGTCAGCGCATTCATGCAGATACAGGCTGAGGTAGCCTGCCTCAACACTGGCGACAGCGGTGTTCGCGCGGTTGACCCCGAGAAGAGCGACAGTCCGGGAGCGGCCGATCTGATTGCACAGGCCAATCGTGAACTGGTGTCGCTGCTCGAGATCGCGGAGACCATCTCGAGCACACTTGAGCTGGATGAGGTGCTGGAGCTTCTCGCTCACCGAACCCGCAGGCTATCCGAGGCCTGCACCTGTGCCGTGTTCTTGATCGATGAGAATCACCCGGATGAACTTGTCTCCAGAGTGAGCGTGGGTCGATACCAGGATTGTCTGATCGGGGCTCGCGTGAACATGGGCAAGGGGATCACCGGTAAGGCAGCGTCTCGCATGAAGCCCTTCGTTGGTGCATACGATCCCACGGATCTGTTTGCAGGCGAGGCGGCCAAGCTGACGCCTGAGCTGAAGAGCTGTGTTGTGGTACCCATAGTTATGTTCGGCAGCGTCCTTGGTACGATCAACCTCTACGACGACGGCGTGCGGTCGTTCTCGCAAGAGGACGTGCAGACGCTGATGTCCGTGGCAAGCAGGGCCGCAGTGGCAATACAGAACGCCAGCGCCTTCGAGCAGGTACGAGATTCGGCGATGAAGGATTGCGTTACGGACCTGTATAACGGCAGATACCTGCGCAGCTACCTGGAGCACGAGATCAGCCGAGCAGCACGCCACGAGGAGGAGTTGTCGATCCTCGGTATGGACCTTGAGAACTTCAAGGTCGTGAATGACACGTTCGGCCACAGCCGGGGAGACGCAGTTCTTAAGGATATGGCAGTGATCTTCCAACGCCAGCTGCGCGACTATGATCTGGTAGTCAGAAACGGCGGCGACGAGTTTGTGGCGGTGCTGACCCAGGCCAATGCAGCCGAAGCGGCGAGAACCGCAAAACGAATCCAGGCCGAGGTCGAGAGCTATGCCCGGCGCAACCTCAAAGAGAGCGACCCTCCGTTGGGAGTCAGCATCGGCGTGGCCAGCTATCCGGCGGATGGTACCGATTCGGCAGCCCTGCTCGCATTTTCGGATGCGGCAATGTATCGAGATAAGCGCGCCCGAAAGCAAGAGCGCCTGGCGGCATAGCGGTTGTCGACGGCGTCTTTGACGCCCAGGGCCACGGTCAGGCACCTCAGTTGTAGGCGGCGTCTCTGACGCCGCAGATAGGGGTCCAGAGAGAAGACGCCGCTAAGGTGGAAAGGGAAAGGATGGTAACAGATGAGCAACCTATGCAGCGATCGCACGCTCCACGGCTGCCCGGCGAGTTTCTACCTGGCCTGTCGTGCCTACAAAGAAGGAATCAACTGCTGGGAAACTAGAGAGAAGCCCTGCTGTCCCAACAAAGACATAGCGGTATGCCGATCATGTAAGGTATACATGGATTGTCAGAAAGCCATTGAGAAAGCGGGGCGGCACGCTCTGCACCCAAGCTAATGGAGCAACAAGCATATTCCGCGGCTCTCTCGAAAGAGAAGCCGGTCATTCAACCAACCAAAGCGCTGGTGACTGTAGCAACTGTTGGCGCGGTGGGGCTCTACTGCCTCGGCCGCGCCGTCTGCTTTGGTGAGCTAGGTTGGCGGGCGATCGCGCTGATGGGGCTCAGCTTCGCCCTGGGACCATTGAGCGCTGAGATTTCGGCAACGCGAGTCCGGACGTCTCGGTTGTCGTTGGCCCATATACCCCTGTTCGCAAGCGCATTGGCACTTGGACCTGTTGGGGCAGCCTTGCCCGGCGTCTTCTGCGGAATATCAAGATTGCTGGCCTCGGATAGTCATCGCCCTCTCGGTCGGACCTTGTATGACCTCCTGAAGCCGGCCGTCGTCAGCGCTGCCGCATCCGCCGTCTATCTTGCTCTGGGAGGAAGTCATTTGCAGCCCCAGGCTGCCGGTTCCGTACTACCGGTAGTGGGAGCCGGTGTGGTGTACGCGGGTCTGTCGGCAATCCTTGTGGGGCTCATGAGTCAGCCGTCGACCGAAAGCCCAAGCAGCCGGCCTGCGACATCAACCATTGTCGGCTGGCTTGCCTGCTTGACCAGCGGCTATGCACTCGGGGTGCTGTATGCCTCGGCTCCCGGGTACGTGATGCTGACGGCTGCTGGCTCTGCGCTGGTACTGAGCCGTGCGCTCAGTCGCGGGCAGGAAGCGGCTGCGACGACGGACGAGACAGCGGCAGCGGCGGAGCCTGTGGAGGCTGATACCATCAGCGTCGAGGACTCCGGCGCGATCAGAGTCGATGAGGGTGAGCCCGCCTCGTTCGTGGACCCAGCCACAGGGCTTGCCAGTCGGCGCTACGTGGAGATGTTCCTGGCGCGTGAGATCAGCCGGGCGATCCGGCTGGAACACCCGGTGTCAGTGGCGGTGTTCGACATCGACGGGTTCAGAGACGCAGGCAATGAGAGCTTGGCTGGAATGGATGAGCTGTTGTGTGAGATCGGAGACAGGCTCAAGTCCGGACTCAGAGACTACGATGTGCTGGGACGATACTCCGAACAGCGCCTGATACTTCTTCTTCCGGAAACCGATGGCCGGCAGGCCGTTGAGGTGGTCGGCAGGCTGCACGAGTCACTGAGTTCGCTCACCATCGGCGGAACCCCGACAACCATCAGCGCAGGAGTCGCCACCTGCCCTGATGATGCTGACTCTGCAGAAGACCTCGTGAATGCAGCTCATCATGCGCTCAACCGGGGTCGTTTCCTCGGGCCTAACGCCGTCCACCACTGCGAGGAGCTGGACCAGGCGAGCTAGTCGTTGTAGCTGGCGTCTCTGACGCCGCGGGGTTCGGAGAACCCGACTACAAGGACCCCACCGCTATCGTAGGTCTGTTGTAGCAGGCGTCTCTGACGCCGTGGGGGTTCCGAGAACCCGACTACAAGGACCCCGCCGCTGCCGTAGGCCTGTTGTAGGTGGCGTCTCTGACGCCGTGGGGTTCAGAGAACCCGACTACAAGGACCCCACCGCTATCGTAGGTCTGTTGTAGCTGGCGTCTCTGACGCCACGGGGTTCAGAGAACCCGACTACAGCACTGCTAACTGCCATTGAGCTTCTTCGTCAGCTCCAGCAACCCATCAGCAAGCCTCGGCCCCGCGCGCATCATAAGGTCACTGTTGATCACGTAGACCCTCTTGTTCTTGACCGCGTTGGTACGCCGCCATTGAGGGCTCTTGAGGAAGTAGTCGATTTCCCTTCGCTGCCCGACCACGATCACGTCTGGGTTGCGCGAGATCGCCAGCTCCTTGGAGAATGTAACGAAGCCTGGACGGGCATCGCGCGCGACGTTCTCAGCATTCGCCAGGCGGATCATCTCATCCACAAAGGTCTTCGGCCCCGCCGCCCAGAGCGGGCTTGGTTGGACGACTGCCAGCACCGACAGCTTGGGCTTGCCTGCTCGCTGCTTTCCGGCGGTGGCGATCTTGCTCTTCATCTGCTTCACGACTGCTTCCGCCGCTTTCGAGCTGCCGGTGATGCGACCGACTGTGCGAATATCCCGCATCGTCTGCTCGATAGTCTTCGGGTCGATCGTAAAGACGGTCAGCCCCAGCTTGTCGAGCTGCGCAACCGCCGCATCATTGGCGTACGCCAGCGCCACTACCAGGTCGGGCTTGAGGGCCAGGACCGCTTCGGCGCTTGTGTTCATGTCGCCTACCTTGGGCTTCTTGCGGGCAGTCTTTGGGTAGTTGCAGAAGCGAGTCACGCCGACGATCTTGCTGTCCAGTTTCAGCGAATACAGGACCTCGGTGAATGCGGGCGAGATCGAGACGATGCGCTGAGGCTGCCCGCTGATGGTGATGAGCTTGCCGCGGGCGTCCTTCACCTGCAGTGGGTAGCCGGCCCACACGCAGACAGGCATCAACACCGCAACCAGTGCTAAGACGATCGTCCTGCAAAACCCTCTAGCCATCATTGCTCCTCGTCGCCATCGCCTTCAGTTCCGCGATCTCATCATCCGTCAGAAATCGATGCTTCCCTTGGGGTAGACCGCCCACGTCGAGATTGCCGATCCTCAGGCGAGCCAGGTGGACGACCCTGTGTCCGACCGCCTCCATCATCCGCTTGACCTGCCGCTTCCGTCCCTCGTGAATGGTGAGTTCTACTTCGCTCAGGTTCGTGTCCTGCGAATAGGAAACCAGGCGGGCGCGCGCAGGCGCTGTCCGGCCATCATCGAGGTCGACTCCGGCTTCCAGCCTGGCTATGGCTTCTTCTCTGACTCGGCCCTTCACCTCTGCGAGGTAGGTCTTCTCAATCTCGTGCGAGGGGTGGGTAAGCAGGTTCGCGAAGTCGCCGTCGTTCGTGAGAATGATTGCGCCGGAAGTATCGACGTCCAGTCGGCCTACTGGATACAAGTAGCCGCCGATCTCACTCACAAGCTCGACGACAGTATGCTTGGCGAACCTGTCGAACCGAGTGCTGGTGTAGCCGGGGGGTTTGTTGAGGAGTATGTAGACCCTCTGCCGATCCGGTTGGATCGAGACCCCATCGACGGCGATCTCGTCTCGCTCAGGGTCGGCACGGGAACCAAGTTCGGTGACAAGCTTCCCGTTGACCGAGACTCTACCGCCAGCGATCAAAGCTTCGCAGTGGCGCCGTGACCCTGCGCCTGCGGCGGCGAGGACCTTTTGCAAACGCTGTTCCACACTTCCTCCCAACCACCACGGCAGCGAAGACCAGTCCGCCGTATTTCATCCACCACCAGCTCTTGCGAGCGAAGCTTATGCCCACATCCTGCGCGGCCCGAAGCTCGACCGCAGCCGCTTTCTGACCATCGACCATGGCGATGATGGTGCCGACTTTGGCGCCTTTGGCGATGGGCGCCTCGATCGGGAGCATCTCCAGCTTGGTCGTAATCTGCCCGCCTATGCGGGGCACCGCTACCTGAATATCCTGAACAGGCGCCGACGGCACCTCGGCTAGTTCGCCGCCCTTCACGTCAACACCGACGCAAGGGACATCTGCCCGGGCAATTGTGTAAGGCTGGTAGTTGGCAAAGCCGTAGTCCATCGCGATGCCGGCGTCGCGACCCGCGTTGTCGCTCTTCAGCACCGCCGACAGCAGGCGCCAGCCATTGCGCGAGGCAGTTCCGACTATGCAGTAGCCGGCCTGCTTGATGTAGCCGGTCTTGGCCCCATCCGCTCCAGAGTAGTCCTTGAGGAACTTGCAGTGCGAGAAGACCACCAGGTCCTTCTTGTTGACCGTCCGGCTGTCGAGGCTATACTTGCGGGTGCTGATGGCTTCCTGAAAGACCGGATACTGCAGGCCGTAGCGGCCTAT
>CAZFYZ010000012.1:34902-35240 GCA_964523735.1 uncultured bacterium
ATCGTACGCACTCGAGTAATGATTCTTCGCATAGAGGCCATTAGGGGTGACGAAGTTGCTGTCGGTGCAGCCGATCTGTCTGGCCTTGCGATTCATGAGCTTCGCAAACTCAGGGACGCTGCCACCGATATGCTCGGCGGCGGCCACAGCAGCATCATTCGCGGACCGGATCATCAGCCCCATTAAGAGGTCGTATGCGCTGATCTCCTCACCGGGTTTCAGGTGAATCGATGTGAACGGTGTCTCGGAAGCTGCCTTGCTCGCCTTGATCGTTTCAGTCATCTGGCAGTTCTCGATCAGGAGAATCGCCGTGAGCATTTTTGTAGTACTCGCGTTAG
>CAZFYZ010000012.1:35250-40460 GCA_964523735.1 uncultured bacterium
ACCTGGCCGGTAGCGGCGTCCATGACTACCAGGCTTGCAGCCTTGACTGAGGGCTTTGGCACAAGCCTCGCTGCCGTTGCAGGTACATTGATCACCGGCTGGAGGGTCGTGGATGCGGCATCGGTCGGCTGAGGCGCCGGAGTACTGGCTGCGGCGGGCTGGCCGTCATCGAGCCTGAGGATGATGGTATTGTCGTCCGAGGCGTGTGCAGCCGTCACTATGGCAAGTGTCAGCGCGAAAAGAAGGCAAACCGCAATGCTAAGAACCCGGTTCACTGCTGATCCTCATCCGTGATGGTCTCTTCCTCTTGGGTGGCCTGATCCGTTGGCCTGGTGAAAAGCTCCCGCTGGGCCTCCAGCGCCTTGATCTCCTCCACCGCGAGCATGTCGATGTCCGGCAGCTCAGATATATCATTGAGCCCGAAATACTCCAGAAACTCTGGCGTAGTTGCGTAGAGAATCGGCCTTCCGGGTGTCTGCTTGCGCCCGGCCTCTTTGACTAGTCCCCGCTCGACAAGGGTCTTCATAACGCCATCCACTGAGACTCCGCGCACGGCCTCGACCTCCGGCTGGGTGCACGGCTGACGATAGGCAACAATGGCCAGAGTCTCGAGCGCGGCTTTTGACAGGCGCTTCTTCGCGGGTTGGAGGATGATCGCACAGTAATCGGCGTACTCAGGGCGCGTGCAGAGCTGAAAGCCTCCGGCCACGCGCATAAGCTGCAGGCCGCTGCTTTCATCCAGCCGCGACTCCAGGTCGATCATCGCCTGTTCGACCGCCGCATGCTCAATCTGCAGCGAATCCGCGATCTCCTTGGCGCTCAGTGGCTCCGTCGAGACGAACAGCATACACTCCAGCACGTCTCGAAGACGACCATTCGCGTGCAGTGGCTCAGACTCTACCTGAGAGGCGATGTCGGCTATTTCCAGCTGAGCCTCATCACTGCCGATCACAGGCTCGAGCTCACCGTCGGTTTCCCTGGTGATCGCCAGCCCCGCCACCGCCTCCGCGAGATCGGCAACCGATGCTTCCTTCACGGGCTCTGCGGACAGAACCTCGACAACCTCCACACCCTCAGTTGTATCGCCTTGCTGTCTCATCTACTTGCTCGACCGCCGTTATCTGAATCGTTGAAAACGCCATCTTCTGTCTTACCCGGACCCGTCGCATGCTGACAAGCTCCAGTAATGCGAGGAACGTGATTACCACGTCAAGTCGAGTCACCACATCCTCGAAGAGCTCGTCGAAGTTGACTTTGCCCTCACCGGCCTCCAGCCGCCGCCAGATCTCGCGCATGCGCATCCGCACAGTGATCTTGCGCCGCTGGAGGGTTGTTACGCTCTCCTCGCCAACATCAGCAAGTATACGCTGCAGCGCGGCGAGAAGGTCCACAGCCGTGATGTCCTCGAGCGAGAGCGTCGGCTTGAGCTCGAACTCGAACTCTCCAGGTCCTCTGACAAAGACACGCGAACGCTCCTCCTCTTTCTCTCGGAAAAGCTCCGCAGCGCTCTTGAATCGCTCGTATTCGATCAGCCGCTCGACAAGCTCCAGCCTTGGGTCAACCTGCTCCTCTTCGGGCGCATCCGGATTCACATCCTTAGGCAGGAGCATGCGAGACTTGATCTCCAGCAGCGTCGCCGCCATCACCAACCACTCGCCCGCGATCTCCAGATCAAGCTCCGTCATCATACTCAGATACGCCAGGTATTGCTCGGTGATCTTGACGATGGGAATGTTCTGGATATCGATCTCGTTCTCGCGGATGAGATGCAGGAGCAGATCCAGCGGCCCCTCGAAGACCTCCAGCGTAACCTTATATGGACTGTCTTCTGTCTGAGCCAGGTTCATAATCGAGTCGAAAGTCCAAAGTCGAAAGTGGAAAGCCCGACGGAGCCACGGATTGACTCTCCCCTTTATAGGATAGCTGATTATGTTGAGATGCTCAAGTGCTCTCGTGATCTTTCGCCACTTCCACGTATCTTCTATCATGGGAGGCGCGATGGGAACTGACGACGGACAACTGATCGATAGGGCTCTGAAGGGCGACGAGCGCGCGTTTACTGAGATCGTGCGGCGGCACCGGGACATGGTCTACGGCTACTGCTATCACCGCACGGGCTCGTTCGAGGACGCTCGCGACCTCGCGCAGGATACGTTCGTGCGGGCTTATACGAGCCTCGGTCAGCTTCGGGACCCCGAGAAGCTCGCTGCATGGCTAAGGCGAATCGCGGCGAACCTATGCACCAGATGGCACGAGCGGCGGCGTGAGACGGTTGACGAAATCCCTGATCAGCCTGGGCCCGCGCACCAGTCAGCCGCGTCCGAGTGCGTCAGCGAAGCCCTCACCAACCTCCCCGAGAAAGAGCGACTCGCGGTCGTGCTCCACTACGTGAATGGCTACTCCTACGGCGATATCGCTGGCTTCCTGGAAGTCACAAAAGCCGCCGTAAGGGGCCGCCTCCACCGTGGCCGCGAACTGCTCAGAGCGGAGGTGCTGAAGATGACACGTGATGCGTTTGACGAGAATCGGCTGGATGAGAAGTTTGTGGTGGAAGCGGTGAGGAAGGCCGGGGGCGAGGCACAGGATGCTTACAACCTCCACGCAGATAAGGAGTCTTCTCGCAAGAAGACCGACGAGGCAGCGGCGCTGGTCGATACCGTGAGGGACGAGGATGTGATAGACATCCCAGCGTTTGCCCAGGCGCTGTTGGACGTCGGGCGGCGCGAGTTCATCCTCGACGAGACTGAACGAGCTCACGCGCACTGGGATCGCGCTAACGCGTTGTTGGACGGGGTTGGCGAACAGGGGGGCGCTCAGCAGTTGCGCGAGTTACTGGCCTATGAGCAGCTTAGGGATGGCGATCTGCGGGTGGCTCACGAGCTGTACGCGGAACTGGCCCGCTGCAGGTCGCACGAGCGGTTCGAGCAGGCCCGCGTGGCTGCGTCAACAGTCCGCGCACTGGAGGCGATTGGTCTCGACACAGACGGCAGAGACGTTGTGTGTCTCCTTGTCGGGTCCTGCTGGTTCAAACACGAGGATGGCCAGTTCTTGCACTGGGGCGGAGTCAGCTCCGGGTACAACAGAGAAGGCTACTCAGTAGACGTGGGTACGATAGGCGCCCCACCCCTGGGACCCACACCACTCCCGTTCGTCCTGATCAGTGAGACCCCTGAGATCGGGGACAGGCTGGAGTTCAAAGCCGATCTTGCTTGGCAGACGACGACGCCGAGCGAGGGAAGCTCCACCGAAGTTTCCATCCTAGAGAGCCTCTCCGACAGTGTTACTACCACGGCGGGCGAGTTTCACAACTGCGCACGAGTATCGACATGCATATCTCGAGAGGGCGAGGAACTGGCCAAGCGCACGATCTGGCTCGTGCCGGGAATTGGTGTGGTCAAGATCGCAGTAGACGCGGTTGGCTGGGGGCTCAATACGTGTGAGCTGGTCGCGTACCACATCGCGCAGCCGTCAGACGCGCACGTTCCTCTGGCTGTCGGCAACTGGTGGAGGCATCGCTGGGTCGAAGGTGAGGAACAGCGCGGTTTCAGGACCGAGCAGTACACGGAGATAGTCGGGGAAGAGGACAGCCGCTTCCTTACCATTGAGTACTTCTACTGTGTGAAGCTATGATTCGTTGGCGGCGTGCACCGCGGCCTCGATGCTGACCTGTCCCAGGACCCGGAGCTTCTCCGGGTCGATGCTCTCTGGACTGTCGTCAGGCAGGTGCTCGCTCTGCTTGAACGGCGCTTCAATGGCAAAGATCTGGATGCCCGCCTCGATGAACGCCCTCGCGTCCGTGCCGGGAGTCGTAACGATGTCGTGAGGCATCTCAGCAATGTCGAGCCGCTGCCTGGCCCACTCGTAGGTCTGCTCGGCGGCTGCATATGCCTCGAACCCGCCGGGCGCGTCGATCTCGCAGCTCGAGTCCACGCATATCATCAGCTTCACCGCGCTCGGGTCGGGGAGGCAATCGCTGACGTAGCAACGGCTGCCGCGGGAATCCACTTCCTCGCCCGTAAACCAGACCAGCCTGACAGTCCTTGCAGGCGAGTTCTGGACGAACCACTTCGCGGCCTCGACAAGCACGGCGCAACCTGCCGCATCATCTGACGCGCCTACCGTCCCCGGCCAGGAATCCATGTGGGCGCCCATTACGACGACCTCAGCGGGATTCGCAGCACCGGGTATCTCGGCGACAAGGTTGCGGAACTCACCCTCGCGCTCTGACCGATCGAGCTGCTTGTCGCGGAACGTATGGTAGTGCCAGGAGACGCCGATCTCGTCGAGTAAGCGCGTGATGACTCGGAATCCCCTCCGCTCGCCCTCCGAACCGCACTCGCGAGTGAAGTTCAGGCTCTGGATGGTGTGCATCGCGGATGGAACATCAAAGCACTGTGGCTGCATGTCTCCGACCTCCGTCACACAGTATAGCAGAAGCGCCACTTCACTAGTTTGACAGCCCCTTCCGCCGGATGCTAGCATTACCTCGACAGAAGGAACCTGGAGGTAGATTCATTGGCACATCGGATTACGCTGATCCCCGGCGATGGCACGGGGCCTGAGATAACAGAAGCGACACGTCGCGTGATAGAGGCGACCGGCGTTGATATCACGTGGGATGTCCAGCAGGCGGGCGTCGATATAATGGCCGAGACCGGCACGCCACTGCCGGACAGCGTGCTGGAGAGCATCCGAACGAACAAGGTTGCGCTCAAAGGTCCGATCACTACCCCCATCGGCGGCGGGTTCAGAAGCGTCAATGTCGCGATGCGCAAGATGCTCGACCTCTACGCCTGCGTTAGGCCGTGCAAGTACTATCCAGGGATCAGGTCCAAGTATCAGGACGTTGATCTTGTCATCGTCCGTGAGAACACTGAGGACCTCTACGCCGGGGTCGAGTGGGACCTGGGAACCCCCGAGACGAAGACCATTATCGAGATGGCGGGGGGCAGGATTCGCGAGGACTCGGCGATCTCGATCAAGCCGATCTCGGTCACCGGCACGCGGCGCATCGTCAAGCTGGCCTTCGACTACGCTGTCGCCAATGGCCGCAAGAGCGTGACTGCTGTCTGCAAGGCTAACATAATGAAGTTCACCGATGGGCTGTTCTACAAGATCGCCCGTGAGGTGGCTGCTGCTTACGGGGCCGACTTCGAGCCAGGAACCCCTCAGCCTGACAAGACGGACGAGACCTTGGCATCGCAGGCCGG
>CAZFYZ010000012.1:40470-52343 GCA_964523735.1 uncultured bacterium
CCGGCAAGGGCAAGGGAATAGTCTACAACGAGCGCCTGGTAGACAACATGTGCATGCAGCTTGTGCAGAAGCCGGAACTCTACGATGTCCTCTGCCTGCCAAACCTCTACGGCGATATTCTCTCAGACCTCTGCGCCGGCCTCGTCGGAGGCCTTGGTGTAGCGCCGGGGGCGAACATAGGCGATGAGGCAGCCCTCTTCGAGCCCACGCACGGCAGTGCGCCGAAATACAAGGGTCAGAACAAGGTCAACCCGATTGCGATGATCCTCTCGGGGATGCTCATGCTCCGGCACATCGGCGAGACCGCAGCCGCCGACAAGCTCGAGTCCGCAGTTGCTCGCCTGATCGCCGATGGCAAGGACGTCACATACGATATGAAGCCGGATCGCAACGACCCAACCGCCGTCGGCACCAGTCAGGTGGCCGATGCGATCATTGCGTTGATGGGGTAGCGCGCCTGTGCGTTGCTGCAGTATTGGAGGCATAATATGAAGTTCAGTGTTCTGCTGCCTGTTTCGCTCGCTATCGCCTTCGCACTGCCAGTGCTTGTCCTGGCTGCGCCGCGTTTCGACTTCCCGCCCATGGGCAAGTATCAGGTCCTGCGGGGCGACTTTCACATGCACACCATCAACTCCGATGGCAGAGCGACAACTCACGAGCGGATCGAGGAGTCAAAACGACTCGGGTATGACGTCGTCGCCATCACTGACCACGGCAATATGAAGTCGTGGCGGATCGAGAAGTCCGTCGCTGAGCAGCTTGGGCTAATCGTGATTCGGGGCCACGAGTCTGGCATGAAAGGCAAGGAGCACTACGTTGTACTCAGCGTAGATGATCCCTATGCTGCGGTTGACGGTCACAAGTGGGCGGATCAGCCTGGTCAGGAGACGGCTTTCTACCAGGATCAGATGAAGTACGTCTCCGATCACGGCGGACTAATCATCTGGGCACACCCTCACGTCGGCCTGCGTGAGTGCACGATCTGGGGTGCGGAGAACGGCTTCATCCAAGGCTTAGAGCTCAAGAACGAGGTCGTCGGCACGGGCTGGAACACCGCCAACAGCCACGGCACCCACTGGTATCCGTTCGCGCTCGAGTGGGCCATGAAGTACGACCTCGCCGTCTTCGCCAACAGCGACGTTCACTCGACGCGGGACGAGAACTCGCCCGTTACCCTGCTCCTCGTAATTGAACGGACTGCCAAAGGCACAATGGACGCCATTCGTGCTCGACGAACGATCGCCTGGTTCAATGGAATGCTCTGGGGCCGCCAGGAACTGCTCTCACAGCTTATCGGGGCGATGGTCACTGCCAAGCGTTCGGATGCGAAGACGACTCTCTCGAACACAAGCCCTGTTGCGTTGAAGGGATCGATCGCCGACACGAGCTTTGAGCTACCGGCGTACGGCAGCGTCGATCTCCCCGCCGCATCAGGCGCGGTCACAGTAAAGTGGACCAACGTGTGGTATGGTCTGTCCGATAACCTGGAGATGACCTACGGAGACTAGGCCCGGTTGTCTGACGCGATCACGCTCACCACAATGACCAGGAGCAGGATCGTGAAGACGATCCCCATTACCAACCCGAAGATCGCTCGCCCTCTGCCCGCCTGGCCCGGGTGCTTCTTGAGGTCGTTCAGCGCGCAGAGGCTCACGATCAGCGCGATCGGAGCGAAGATGGGTAAGATCGAGAACAACCCCAGGTAACCCGCGATGATTGACAGCGGCGATCTCCCAATGGGCAGTACCATCATCAGTGCCGGGTCATTCGCCGGCCTGGAAGCGACCGGCGGCGCAGCTGGAGCTGTCGGGCCCTGTATCGTCGAGCCACAGCTTGAGCAGTATACACGACCTTCGGCATTCTCAACTCCGCAATTGGCGCAATTCATCTCATCCTCCCGCGTCTCATCAGTGTATAGCCAAAGCATTTTACGCCACGCCCAGTCGCGAAGCAAGCGTGCGTGAACCTTGGGGCCGCGGAATTCGTCATGACTGGTGACGGTGGATTGGCGCGTGGTATAATCTACTTGGCGCGACGAGGGTGTTGCGCCAGTCCAACAACACCACGAATGGGACTACAGGCAATGCCGGGGCCAGTCGATCCCGGCGCTTTTTTTGGCTTAGCGAGGAACCATATGACCACATTTCGCAGGATTGCCATTGGCTGCCTTGTCGGGCTTCTTTTCGCAGCCGGATTTGGCGCCAGGCTCAACTGCGCCGCACACGAGCGGGCAATCGCTCGATCCTTCCCCACGGCCATGCCGGGTACTCGCGTCGCCTCTGCCGATGTCGCCGCGGGCAACGTCGACATGCGCCCGCTCGAGATAATGCTCACCGTCCTCAAGAGCCTGCGGGAGCACTACGTGGATCAGATAACCCCTCAGCAGGAGGGCAAGATGACCCACGATTCGCTACGGGCTATGATGGCGCTTCTCGATGATCCGAACTCACGCTTCGTGGATGCGGAGCAGCGGAAGATCATCGCGGACGCAAACGAGGGAACATACCACGGCATCGGCGCGATCCTGGGCGTCAAGAAAGTAAAGACAGGCAACATCACCGAGGAACATCTCGTGGTGGTTACGCCGATCGAGGCAGGTCCGGCCGCCAAGGCCGGCATCAAGCCGGGAGATGACATCCGAGCCATCGATGGCAAGGCCGTCCTGCCCCTCGATCCTTTCCAGCGCGCTAATGAGATCGTCAAGGAAGACCGCGGCAAGAAGATCAGCGACATCCGAAAACACTTGAGCGCGGAAGAGAAGCGCATCAAGAGCGGAATGCCCATCGTCGAGGCCGAGAACACCCTGGTCACCCAGGATGACAAGGAATTCGAGCTGACGATCGCCCGCAAGGGTTCGAGCAAGGAGATCAAGGTCAAAGTGCAGCCGGGCAGATTCCAGGTAGACCCTGTCAACGTCAAGCTGCTTGCGGGCGACAACCTCGGATACGTGAAGATCAACGCTCTGACCGCCTCAACCGGAAAAGCGTTTCAAGACGCGATCCGTCAGGTGAAGTCGGGCGGCGCCAAGGGACTGATCATAGACTTGCGCAGCGTGGCGGGCGGCGGTCTCGAATTCGCACGCGAGGTCGCGGGGCCGGTCATTGGAGGCAGGACTCTGGCGATTGAGCGTAGGTCGCGCGGACGCAGACTACCACTTAAGGTAGCGGACCATCCAGTCGACGATTCCTGGAACGGGCCGATAGCAGTACTCGTGAACGGCGGTACCGCGCGAATGTCCGAGGTGCTCGCGGCAGCGTTCCGCGATGGGGCTTCCGCCAAACTCGTTGGCGAGAAGACTCACGGTGATTTGTCAGAGGCCACGGTCTTGGATCAGAAAGATGGTTCTGCCGTAATCATGACGATTGGCGAGTTCCTGAGCCCCAAGGGCATTGCGTATAACGGCAAAGGGATTCCGGTCGATGTGCAGGTCGCTTCCTCCGCGGCCGACGCGCAACTGGAGAAAGCCATCAAGCTTCTTAGCTCGGCAGGGGACAAGGGTTAGACGAGATGAGGAAATACCGCATTGAAACAATAGTTCCGGTAGTGTTCCTGCTGTTCGCGGCGTTTGTGGCAGGTTTCCTGGCGCCGGACGTAAGCGCGAGCGGCGGCGACGCGAAACAGCTGGTAGCCAGCCTACAGCTCCTGCCGCAGCGTCTCGAGAACTTCGCCAGCCATGGAATGGACGAGGTTTCCGCAAGGCCGCTGCCCCTGATCGACACTTACTCCACAGTGATGCAGCGCATACAGGCCGACTACTACGGCAAGAAGCCGACAGAGCAGAGACTTACTTACGCAGCCATACGCGGCATGCTCCACGGCCTGGGAGACCCATTCACCCGCTTCATGGATCCCGAAGACTACAAGAAGATGCGCGAGGAGAACGAGGGCAACTTCTCCGGCATCGGCGCTCAACTAGACACCAACAAAGACGGCGAAGTCTACATCAGAGAACCGCTGCCTGATACGCCGGCCATCAAGGCGGGTGTCCAAGCGAACGATGTGATCACGGCAGTCAACGGCAAACAGATCAAGGGTATGGAGATCGAAGACGTAGTCAAGCTGATCCGCGGCAAGGAAGGCACCACGGTCAAGCTGACCTTTAAGAGGCCAGGCGTTGCCAAGCCGATCACCAAAGCAATCACTCGCAAGATAGTGCCTTTCCAGATGGTCAGGTCCCGCATGCTCGACAAGAAGAACGGCATCGGCTACATCCGCCTGCTTCAGTTCAACGTGAAGAGCGACGAGCAGTTCGACAAGGCACTGACCGAACTGGAAGCCCAGCGCCTGAAGGCGCTTGTGTTCGACCTTAGGGGAAATCCCGGGGGTCTTCTGGAGT
Source organism: uncultured bacterium (assembly GCA_964523735.1). Lineage (GTDB taxonomy): Bacteria > Armatimonadota > UBA5829 > UBA5829 > UBA5829 > CAZFYZ01. The sequence continues at coordinate 44,807 of CAZFYZ010000012.1, forward strand.
CGGCAGTTGAGATCGGAAGCCGGTTCATCGAAAGCGGCCCCGTGGTCATCATCCAGGAGCGCGGCGGACAGAAGATTCCGCGCTACGTGGAAGAAGACAAGCACAACCACAAACGCTACCCGCTGGTGGTGCTGGTGGACAAGTCCAGCGCCAGCGCTTCTGAGATCGTCTCCGGCGCGATAAAGGACGATGGTATGGGCACCCTGGTCGGAACCACGACCTTTGGCAAAGGCAGGGTCCAGACGATCATGCCGCTTGAGGACGGGTCCGCTGTCGCGATCACCACTGCCAAGTACCTGACCCCCAGCGGCACCGACATCCATAAGAAGGGCATCGAGCCGGACGTCAGGGTAGAGTCCACGGAGAACTTCGATCCCAACGATCCCGCAACTGACGTCCAGCTCAAGAAGGCGGTTGACGTACTCAAGGTCAAGATGGGCCTTCTGCCGAAAAGCGTGCTCGACAAGCTGAAAGAGCAGTCCGCAAAGGCTGCAAAGACAGCTGCCGAAGAAGACCTGCAGGAGTAACAAGTCGCCAAGAACCAGGCGTGAAATGCAGCCCCGGGCGCTCCAGTTCGGGGCTGATGCATTAGTAGTCTACGGGGAGGCGGCCGGCTGGATGATGTGCCAGTCGTTCGTGCTGCTGGTGGTGATGACGTAGGTGTAATACTCGTCACCGGTGTTGGGCCAACCGTTGGGATCAACAAACTCGATCGTGACAACCCCCGTGGCCTCAACATAGTCGCCCTCATTGACGCCATCTTGCCAGTCTCGGGCGAACTTGACCCTTATGCCCTTGGCCACGCTCTGCTTGATCGGCCACTGGTCGATGATCCCCGCCCCATCGTCGACGATGGCAAGATCGCCATAAAAGGGATCAGGCACCAGCAGGCTCGTCACCCGCCCGAAAACTCTCACCCTCATACCAACAGTGCACAAGCCTGTAACCGGATAGAGGGCGGGCTGAATGACTGTGGATCCGCCTATGGCCGCGGTGGAGATACCCTTGGGCTTCGGCAGATCGAATGGGCCGGGGGTGGTCGTCCAACTATGGGCCAACAGCATTCCCTCCATGCTGCTGATGACTACAGAACCTGTCACCGTCACCTTGTCGCCCACATTTGGTATGTCCGGCATCCATTGGTCGAACAGAACGGCTATACCCCCAACGCCCTCGTCAGAGTCATCCTGCACATACGCCTTGATGTAGCCTGTGCCATAGTAGACAATGATCGAGTAGGGATCAACGTAGGTGACGGTCTTCTCTGATAAAATCGCCGACCTGTCACCCTCCGAATTCCTGAGCTGGCTCACCGTCATCTGCACGGGCGGGCCGAAACTTGCACGGTCGATTCCCGCTACCTGAAGCGCGTAGTTGTACCACTCCTTGACATCGAGGAATACGGTCACTACGCCGGTCGTGCCCGATTCCGTGGTGAAAGCCGCGGGATACCACGCGTTGTCGGAGGTAAGCGAGTAGACGCTCATCCATTGCACGCTCTCAGCGGTCGGGTCCACACCGCCGGTGGGATCGATGCCGAGTCTCACCCTTGTGTCAGACGGCAGCCCGCCGTCGTTCTGAGTCGAGTAGAAGGCGCTGAGTGTGATGGTCTCGTTCCATCCGCACTGTACACGCTGGAACACACCTCCGACCTGGTGACCCCAGACGGCTCCCGATCCAATGAAGTAGGCGCCGTCACGAGCCTTCATCCCGCCCATCCAACTCGTCGGTCCACCCCCCGGATAGGGGCCGACAAGACCCTGAATCGGATGGAACTCGCCCTCGTTATCGGGCAGCGCGTACTGAACCCATGGGTAGAGCCCGTAGGCAGCGGCGCCCTCAACCCCTTCAAACCCCCCGTTACGCAGACTTGGCATAGGCGAGGGCAGGGAGTGAAAGACGTTATCGGAGGAGCACGCGTCTCTGTAGCCTCCCGCGCTATTGCGGCCCCACACTCGAAAGTGATATGTCTTGTCCTCCTCGAGGCCCGTGAGGGTGACGCTGTGCGTCTTCTTGAGAACGGAATCCTCCGCCGTTAGCTGGCCATAGCTGCCATCCAAGCCGTACTCGACCTGCGAGGTGCATCGCACGTCAGTATTCCAGACGATCACGAAATCGGTTCCTGACGTGCCGGGCGTGGCGAATATGTCCTCGAACTGGATTGGTGTCTTGAATGAGCCGTCCTGCGAATGCCAGGGGGCGTACCCCGCAGCGGCGCTGGTGGCTTTGAAGTGGTAGGTGCTGCTCTGCGAGAGGCCCGTGAGCTGCACAATGTGATTGGTGACCAGACCGGTATCTTCGACGAACGACCCGTAGTCTGTGGACTCGCCGTAGTCAACGCGCGAGGTGCTCGGGACATCCGTAGTCCAGATGATGCGGGCGGTGGAGTCCGGCTGCAGAGGATCACCTGGGATGACGGGGTCGCTGAGGACACCCCCAATCGCCGGAAGCTCGGTCCAGGTCACATTGTCCCACAGAGTGGACATCACCGCGTTCTCCAGCGGCTGCACCGACTCGATAAAGAGCGTGTATGTGCCCGGACCCGGCACGTCAAAGGAAACCGTGGACCAGGCAGACCCCCAGCCGAACTCCGTCCACGTTGCCACGTCGGCCCGGTTGTTGGAGGGGTGGTTCAGGAGAGCGGTCCGGACTCGGGAGCCGTTGTCCCACTCGCCTCCGCCATCTACCGGGAGGCGTTCCGAGTAGGCTCGGGCGCTCAATGAGAGAATCGCAGGGCCGCCGCTCCAGAAGAAGCCTTGGAGCACGCCGCCATTCTGCGTGGAACCTGAGGACTGGATACCACAGACGTTACTGCCATCGGGCGCGGGCGGGGGATTGGTCAGGTCAAACGTGCAGGGGGAGGGACCGATGCATCCTGTAACCGGCTCCCCCGCCAGACCATTGGGTTCCAGGGTATAGCTGTAGAGTTGCCAACCCGCGAGGCCGTCTTCGAAGCTCGGATTGTAGACAGGGTTCTGGGCAAGCAGAGGCATCGCCGCGAGAACAAGCACGGCAATAATAGCACTCAGGATTGGCCTTCTAGCGCCCATACGTCCCGTCCTGATTCCTCAAAATGAGATCCACGCGGCCGGCGGCCGGCTATGGCTGCTGGCTGACAGGCTGAATGTCCGATTGCCTGCGAGGCCTGAGGTTGGGCTGAATCTTCTCGTTGACGAGCAGCGTAGACGAGATACAAGTGACAGCCACATACTGCCCCACGGCCGGAGCAACGATCTCATTGCCCGCCGCCAGGTTGTCGTAGCTGACTCTGACTCCCACGTTCTCCACGACCTCGGAGCCTTCCAGGTGGACGGAGCCATCCTTGCGGCCGGAGCCGTCGTTGATGTAGAAACACTTGGCCGCGGCATCGACGTAGGTGACTCTGCCCCAGGACTTGATCAAGAGGCCGATGTTGTTCAGGCCGGTCCCGCCCTCGACACCGGGGGTATACTCGTTGAACGCTCCGCCGCCGATCGACTTGTTGGCGACCGCGAGCGGCGCAACCGCCTCTTCACAGATAGCCATCCCGGCCAGCGAGAGACCAAGCAGAACCAACGCTACAAAGGCAACGAATCTCATAGTCTTCACCTCTACCGTCGTTATACCCCATCTGGTGGTTGGATAGTGCAATTCCGAGGCACGTATTGCGGATCGAACCTCGAAACTCCAACATCGAACCACGAGCATGAAATCAGGGGTGGCGGCCCCGGAGAGAACTCCTCAGCTGCCACCCCTTTAAGGGGGACAAAGCCCCAATGTTTTCGTAGTGGCCGGATTTCGATTACTTGTTTGAATTGCGTTACGGTTCGCTAGATCACCAAGCCTAGTCGGCCGGGATGATCATGGCGAGGTTGTCCTTGTTTGTCCGAACCCAGTAGCCATGACCGGGTCGGAGATACTCGTCAGCAGCAAAGAAGTAGCCAACAGAGTTCTCACCTTGCGACACTCCGTCCCAGGTGGTCATCGGGTCGTTGACCCACCCCTCAGCCACAGCTTCGCCCCAGGTCTTGAGCGTAGTGCCATCGGTGATCGTGATATTGTCACCGAGTAGGTTTCCGGGCTCCTTGGAAATGCATACCTCATGGTTGAACGGATGTCCTATGAGGTGCCATCCACCGAGATCGCCGTCTCCCTGCTGACCAGACAGCGAGATCCACATGTCCGTCTTGACTCCATTCGCATCCGGAACGCCATCCGGAACCCCGGAATAGGAGACTGTCTGCACCGGGCTGGGACCCTGCGGGTCGCCCTGATATACCCAGTAGCCTTCGCCAAGTAGTATATTACCGAAGTCCCCTGGATTGAACTGCGACCACCCAATCTGTCCCTGGCTGGCGGCGTCCCATCTGCTCATGCTACCCATGAAGTCGATGTCCACTGGGTCAAAAACACCCTTCTCTACACCAGACAACCCGTTCCACGGAGCAGGAACGAATGGCACGAGCGGGCAGCTTACGAGGTTCCACTGACCGTATAGGTCGAAAGACACAGTGTCTGCTACAGAGACACCACCTGCCACCATCATCAATGCAAGCACTAGAACCAATGTTTTCATCATTTCACCTCCTTTCAGTAGTCTGACTTTCGAATCAAATCTTCTGAACATCGCTTCCACCTCCCTTGTATTCGTTATGGGTGTGGGTCGCTTCTCTCAGATCGTATACAATGTCGTTATAGCACACGACCTGTGATCTGTCAACCCGGATTTTGCTTTAGCCTCGAGCCAGGTTATCAAATGAGTTTCGGGAATGATTGCAGGGTTATCTGGATGGTACCCGGCTGACCGGCTACGGAAACCTGATCTTTGCGCGGTGGGACCGCTTTCTATCTCTACCGCTCTATTTGTGGTTTGTGGCGGTTGGTTCTCCTTCCTCTTCCTTACGCACTCTCCCTCTCTGGGGAGAAGAGACCGCCGGCCGGTAAGACCGGCGGCCTTTTCAGTTGCAATTGGTGCACCAAGAATGGTCTATCTTGACTTGTTCTTGGAACTACTTCCTGCGGCGGATGCCGTAGCCAACGAGACCAACGAGGCCGCTGAACAGAGCAACCATGCTGCCCGGCTCAGGAACGACAGCCGTAGCCGTTGTCAGCTTCAGTCTGATGCCCGTGGTCGATGTGTCGAATGCATACAGGACCGGAGCCAGGGAAGAACTGGTAGCCACAGGCACTGCGCCACTCCAGTATGTAGTCTTCCCATCCTCGCTGGTCAGATACCAGGTGCTCTTCTCTTGGAAGGTAGCACTCGGCGCCCAACCCTTCAGATACATCTTGCTATCGGCATAGCTTGAGCCTGCAATCAGGAACACATCGTAGGTAGCAGGCATCTCCACGGTAGCCCGGTAATCCTTGTTCAGGTAGGCACCGTTCGCGTTCGCAGTGTAGGACAAGGCCACCAGAACGTTGGCTGCGGGCGGGTAGTTGTTGTTGGTCATACCCGTGCCAGGAGTCATCTGCCCAAACGTAGCGTCAACCAACTGAGCCTGGTGAAGTTCGTTCTCTGCGTGCAGGAACCAAATCCAGTTTGCAGCGGAAGCTCCACCTGCAACTGCCATCACCATCACTGCGACGATTCCCATTACGATAAGTTTCTTCATCATTTCACCTCCTCCTCTCCTGTTACGAGATGCGACGATTAGATTAGTATTGTCGCCTATCCTTGTGCTCTTCAACTTTCTGAATCCCCCTTTAGCTCAGCTTGAGTAGCGGGCTTTGCGCACAGTTTTATGTGTTGCAAAAATCGTGCCAAAACCGGGCTAGCTCAACGGTGCACCACATCATGGGGGAAGAACACAAGCCTTAAACCGAGATCAGATGTCCGAACTTCGAGGTCCGAGGGGGAACAGCCCCACAGCCGGAAACCGGGACATGTACGGGTGCTTGCTTATCACCTGTCAATGTGCAAGCAGGCGGGAGCGGTTTGCTCTGAAGAGATTACAGCGGTGATAGTGGGAGGGAGTTCCAGCTCGTGCCTGATAGGACAATTATGACTATTGCTGGCGTTGTGGCTGAGAACTCTGACGAAACAGACACGAGGATATTGCTCCTGTTAGAGTTGCCCCGTTGTCTTGCGGTTTTCCTTTCCTCCACTACGAACCGGCTGCGGCGATCTGGTTGTTTACGACCGCTCTCTTGAGCCTGCAATCTCAATGTAACACCGAATGTGGGGCTTGTCAAGTGCCACTTTTCAAATCAGGTAATATTACTGATGCGCAAGCTGTTCTTGTCATCCTGAACTTGATTCAGGACCCAGTCTCCGCGGGTCCAGGCGCTCAGCAGCTCACTCTTGCCCCCGTCATTTCGAGCAGAGCGAGAAATCCGCCCCCCGTCATTTCGAGCAGAGCGAGAAATCTGCTTTTTGCAGGGGTCTGCGCTAAGGCCGAAAAGCAGATTTCTCACTGCGTTCGAAATGACAATGCCGTACGTTCGGAGACGACGACGGAGGCAGCCACGACGGAGGTGTCTCCCGTTTCCCCTGGTCCGCTACTTCCTTCGCCGCAGAACCAGGCCCGAAACGCCGGTCAGAAGAGCAACAATGCCGGCGGGCTCGGGAACCGATCGCACAAGACGAAAGTCCGAGATCGTCTGGCCTGCTGATATCTCGTAAAGCTTGTTGAACTGGGGCGCGAGTGATGTCCCGTTGGCCGCCGGGCCGAACTCGTACTCCAGCGAATCTCCTTTATATAGGCAGACGCGAAAGCCGGGATCAGTGCCGATGGCATAGTCGCTGCCACTAGGATTCCAACCGGTCAGCCTGAACCATCCCGCGGTGTAATCGCTGCCCGCGTGAACGCTGATATTCCAGACCATCGTGACACTGGGCTGTTCCGCAACCCTGACGTCGTGGTAGTATTTCAGCCCGTCCGGCTTAGTGCAGTAGAGTTCAACGTACAGTGGACCTATCGCCTGAGTGACGTTGAGTTTGGTCACACCGCCCGTGCCGTACCTGGCGATTGGGGGGGCCAGCTTGTCGTACGCTAACCCCGCATCCGGGTTCGTCGTGCGTAACTGAACTAGCCAGGACGAGTCGTAGGCGGCTGCGCTGCTCAAGATGAGAAACGCCAGCGCCGCGGCCAGAGCCGCAGTCAGATACTTCTGCATTGCTTTTCTCCTTCACGATCCGTGATGTGGCCTCACGCGCTCTTACGGCGCTTACCAACTGAGTGCCCGCTAGATTGTATTGTGCCTGAGCTTGCTCGTCAACCTTCGGAGACAGCCGATGTCACAGGCACAGGGTTCATGTTCGTCATTCTGAACGCAGTGAGGAATCTGGGCCCGAAATTCTTCACGGCATTAAGAATGACATTCACGGAGTTGCAGGCGGTGACAGGTCGTGTCTCGTGTGCACTCATATATATATAAGGAAGCCACGTTGTCGATTGTCGCGTGCAGTTGCCTTGCACCCCACTTACGTAGAAGCTCAGTCTTACGGATTGTCATTTCGAACGCAGTGAGAAATCTGCTTTTCGGCCTTTGCCGAGACCTCGCAAGAAGCAGATTTCTTGTATGATTGGGCTTGTCTGTCTGATAATGTGGCGGG
>CAZFYZ010000013.1:0-13893 GCA_964523735.1 uncultured bacterium
TCTCTCGTGAGGCATCAACCATCATTTCGGTGCGCTTTTCTCGTGAGGCATCACGCAAATCACAAGCTTTTCTGGGACACTGTTGTCAGGCCGCTGACTCTTTGATATACAAGCGTTGCTTGACATGGTTTCGTATGCTGAATACACTTAGCGAGAACTGCCGAGCCGGCCATGCTGCGGCTCGTAGGGAGGTATTGCGTGTTCTTCTGTCCCGCGTCAGTCACACTTCTTCTACTGAGCTGTCTCTGCGTGATGTCTTGCGCCGCGATTGCGGGCAGCAAGCCCTGCGCGCCACACACACTCGATGATCTGCCGATCCTGCCGCAAGGCCTCACAGTCCACGAGATATCCAGCCACAACAGGCGCGGCGGAAACGGCGACTGCGACTGGTCGCTCTATGACCAGAAGAACGGTGAGAGGGTGATGTTCGACGCCGCTGGCCCCGGCTGCCTGCGCAGCTTCTGGCAGACAGGTCTCGATTCCCGTGTTCTCAACTTCTACTTTGACGGCGAGGAGAAGCCGCGGTACTCGATTCCTATCGACGAGCTTTACGCGGGCAAGCATCCCGCGTTTCCCGTTCCTCTGTGCCAGCTTCTGGTTGCCGGCCATTGGGAAGGCGACCAACTCTCGGGCAACTGCTTTGTGCCGATCCCGTTCGCCAAGTCGCTCAAGATCACATGCCGCGACTTCGTCGGCTTCTACCACTTCTTCTATGAGACGTATCCCGAGGGGACCCCAGTAACTACCTTTACGGGCAACGAGGACAGGAGTTACCTCATACAAGCCTTCGAGAAGCAGGGCGAAGAGCTTAAGCTGAGAGAAGATGAGGAGATACATAGAGTCTCCGCTGAGGCGATTGAGGCAGGCAAGGAACTCGATCTGCTCCGCGCTGAGAAGCCGGGCACGATCACGCGCATCGTGATAGAGGGAAACGGCTCCGATGAGTTCCTCCACCACGTGGACCTTCAGATGACCTGGGATGAGGCCGTAAGACCAGATGTGCTGGCTCCGGTCGGGATGTTCTTTGGCTCAGGAGTGAGGGCTGAGAATGTGCGATCTCTGCCAACCAAAGTGGAGAAGCTTGAGAATGGCCGAACCAGGCTTACCTGCTACTTCAGAATGCCGTTCTGGCAGAAAGCGCATATCTCGCTCGTCAACTGGCACAACGAGGCTACCGGACCGATCAGTGCCGAAGTCCACGTCGCGTCCAATCGATACGAGCAGGAGCAGTCTGGCTACTTCTGTGCGCTTTACCGCGATGGCCGCACCGACATGGGCCGGGACTGGCTGTTCTGCGACGCCATCGGAACGGGCTGGTTTGTGGGCGCCGTCCAGACGATGCACGGCCAGCACTACTGCGAGGGTAACGAGCACATATTCCTCGATGGCGCTATGACACCGCAGATTCACGGCACGGGATCAGAAGACTACTATCTGGCCTGCTACTGGCCGAACTACAACTTCAACCTGCCGTTCGCGGGATGCGTCGGAGACATCACTGTGACGCCGGGCCCTGCGTGCTACTACCGTTTCCATCTGGAAGCCCCGATCCCGTTCTACAAGTCGCTCAATGCCAGTATCCAACACGGCGGCAACAGCGACATCATCTCGCAGTACCGCAGCGTGGGACTCTACTATCTGCGACGCAGGCCCGCGATGCGCTTAACCGACACGATCGACGTGGCCAACGAAGCAAGCGAGCAGGCGCACAGCTACAAGGCATCAGGCTCCAACTTGACCGGTTCGCTAGACCTGGCATACGAGGGCAATGAGGCCTGGACGATCATCCGCGACGAGGGCCGCACACACGATAAAGGCGAGATCACGTTCAGGGCCGCGATCTTCCCCGCTAACGGCGGAGTCAGGCTGCGACGTCGTCTCGATCAGGGTGGGGCTCGCCAGGCGGCAGACGTCTATGTCGACGGCAAGTTCGCGGGCTGCTGGTACCATCCCGCCGTCAACCCGCATCTGCGCTGGTACGACTCGGAGTTCGACCTGCCCACCGATCTCACGCGTGGGAAGAAATCGGTCGAGATCCGGCTCAACGTGCGCTCCGGCGAGGACTACGGTCCTTACACGGACTTCAGCTATGAGGTTCTCACCGTCGAAGACACTCACCGAGCAGCGGGCTCTTAATGTTGTAGACAAAATCGTGGCCTCGGCGCAGGACAGCTCAGGCGCAATGTTGAACACTACCTTAACAGGTTCCATGCCAAGGGACCTGTTAGAGGAGGGAAAGTCATGCGCTATCTGAGTATCCTGCTCCTGATTGTTCTGGCCTGCGGCACCGCATATACTGACGACATCGTCACCATGCCGACCGCAAATCAGCTCAAGGCAGGAGAAGTCGATGCAGCGGGCTACTATCTGAGTCTGGATATGCCGTCTGCCGCTCCGCAGTTCGTGCAGTATCAGACCTTGTACCTGGGTCTGACCGATCGTTTCGAGCTGGACGTGCACCGGGCAGCGGTGGACAAGGACGAGACATCAACAGTCTACGTGCTTTCGGCAAAGCTGATGGACGAGGGGCCCGTGAAGCCCGATCTCGTGTTTGGGATTCGCAACCTGACCGGCGAGGCCACAACTCTCAATCCCGCGGTGGCTGACAAGAGTGAGGACCGCTCCTACTTCCTGTCAGCGGCCAAGACCTTCTTCATTAATCCGCTGAAGCCGGGCACGCCACTTGTTCGCGCGCACCTCAGCGTAGGAACGGCGGACTGGACGCTGCTCGGCGAGGAGAGGCACAAGGGCCTGTTTGGTGGACTGCAGTTCCTGCTGACTCCGACGATAGGAGCAGTGATCCAAAATGATGGGCAGGACACCATCACCGGCCTCACGATTATGCCCAAGGGCTCCGGCCTCACGATCAAGGGTGGCACCTTTGGTGACCATAGCTGGGTCGGTATTGCGTGGAGGAAAGACCTCTACTGATTTGTGATTGAGGACTTGCGATTTGTGAATGATGGCCCGGGCATAGGCCCGGGCCATCTCTTTAGCGGGGCTGAGGATGCGGGCGAAGGATTTGGGGTGCCGAGGCCAGTTGAGATAGAGCCCCGTTACCCCAAATCCTATCGCCGCCATAGTGCGTTGTCAGGCGATCGTGATCTCCAGAGCTGCGCCGGCGGCTATCTTGGCCGGTTGCGCTAGTGTGACGGTGATCTTGCCATCCGTTTGCTCGAAAGCCGAAGCAATGGCGGTTCCCGCCAGACTTGCGCTGACGGCTGTGCAGGCGCAGTCAGACGGGACCTCGAGCTTGATCGTCTTGATCACCTGCTCGCCCCAAGTCACGCCGATAGACGCAATCAGCTTGGAGTTGGCCAGTTTCTGGCTGTAGACTCCCCACCCGGAGCCCGTGGAGTAGAACGATCGGAAGTCCGACGAATTGACCTTCGGCGCGAACTCGACGCAATTCTCGGCCATATTGCAGTGGAAGCCCGAGAGCGCGAGGATCAGCGACCAACTCGACATCGCGCGAGCGTAATGGTGTCCGCATTCGAACTCATCCCACGGGTTGCGCGCGATGCCGTCGTGCCTGTCGCGAACGCCCTTGACAATCGACAGGCCTTCGTCGAGCATCCCTTCGTAGATCAGGTTGGCCGCGACCTGGTACTCGATGCCGGTCCAGACCTCATCGGCGTACACGAATGGCAGCTTGGGGCGGCCGCCCTTTGGCCAACTGCAGAGCAGCAGCCCTGCCTCGTCGTTTAGCGCGTAGGTGCGCTGAACACTTTCGTGGTCCGCGAGGCTGGGCTTCCAGTTGTACCTGAATATCGATTGTAGAGTCGCGTGGATCTCATCCGGGGGAAGAATCTTCCCCAAGCCTAACACTTCGCAGAACCACTGCCCTAGTATCTGATCAGAGACGCATCCGTCGCCGAACTGGTAGATCGGGCCGTTCTCGTAGTCATAGGGCTGGGTGTAGAACTCGCCGTTGAAGAGCATCTCCGAGTGCTTCTCGTAGCCGCTCTCGTATATACCTGCACACTTGGCCGCGAACTGAGTGTCTCCCATCATCGTCGCGATCTTCTCCATCGCCTTGAGCGCGCCGAGGTAGAGCGATCCCATCATCGCGTTCGGGCCGTGGAATTCGATATCGTAGGTGTTGTGCTGGATGCCCTCCATCACGCCATCCTGATCCTTGTCCCACTCAATCCAGGCGAACTCCATCGTCTGCTTTGCCCCGGGGTAGAGCGACTTGAGGAAGTCCATATCGCCGGAGATCAGATACTCACGATAGTACTTGAGCAGGCAGCCCATCTGCCCATCGGCCGCCCCGTGGAAGTCCCACTTTGCATCGCCTAGCGGAACCAGTGTGCGGAAGGCCATCTTGCCTTGCTCCCACAGGTTGTTCTTGAAGTCCGTCTCGCGCATGGTACGCTCGAAGCGAGGATACAAGTACGCGACTGCCTGCTCGTAGTTCCAGACGTGCGTGCAGTTGAGCGGACAGCAGCCGGAGTTGTCGCAGCAGCCTTCAAAGGCATAGAACCGGTCATCGCCGAGCCACAGGCAGGTTGTGGTGCGCATGATCGACATGTTCGCACCGGCGGCGTCCAGGACGATGGCGGGAAGAGTGCTCGAGTAGAGAGTGTCACGGAATGTCGCGGTCTCGGACTCGAGGCGAGCGAGATTCTCGATCACATAGCCGGCAACGTCCCACGCGCCCTTCCAGAGGTTGCCGTAGTAGTTCCTGAGCTTGGCTTCCTTCACCTGCTCTTCGCTGTTCCAGTAGTTCTGCCGATTGGGGAAGTACCACGATAGCACGAAAGGCAACTCCGCGGACTCGCCCGGCGCGAGCGATACCTTGAGCCCCAGCGTGCAGACGTCAGCCATTTCCTCTTTGTTGGGGCCGTGCATGCCGTTGTCGGTGAGTTCGCCATCGGCCTTGAAATCGTCCCAGAACGCCTGCGTTGCATCAAACCACGCGCCCGTGCGGTTCCATGCTTCGAGATACGTGACGTCTTTGTGGGTTGTGACCAGCGCCATGGATCCGTATCGAATGTCATCCTCCGGGTACTTCGACTGCGTCATCCTGATGCCCCGGAACGTGCCATCGTCCACGAACTCGTTTGTCTGATCGCCGTAAGCGCTGTTGTGACGCGTGAGCTGGAACGTCCCATCACTGCCGCAGGAGTTCATCACGGACCAGGCGATGGTCGTATCCACGCGCTCGGTCCCCTCGTTCTTGACCGTATAGCGCAGTACTGCCGCTGGGATCGCCGAGTCCTTTTCGTTGAGCGGGATCATCGGGTTGAATGCTGTTAGCTCGACCTTGAGAGGCAGCTTGTCGTCGACGAACTCGATTCTGGCAAACGGGTATTCGCCGTGGAAGATCGCGTCTTTGAGGCGGGGCAGTCCATACACCTGTCTATAGGGCAGGCCCATCCCATCGCCGTCGAAAGGCGGCAGGAACCTGGATTCCAGCACTCTGGCCATCGTCTCGCCCGAGGAACTGCGGGTGAAGATCGTCGGGAACGTGTTAGACGGGACTTTGCCTTTGCCCGGGCGGTTGAAGATCTCCCAGTCTCGAAGCTGGCCGCGGCCGCCGAGGGATACTGTTCCCGTTCCTATTCCGCCGAGGGGGAACGCGACTTCCTTAAGGGCATTTCCGGTATAGGTTCTCTGCTTGCCGGCGGCGAACAGATCGTTCTCTGAGTAAGGTATCTGGGTGTTGCTCTTGGGCATATTTGGACCTCCAAGGTGCTGGTCATGCTAGTTGCACCGAATTGCTGGTTATACCCGGCGGGCGCGAATTCCTGTCCCGTGAACCCTTGCCACCAGCCGTGCAACAAAGTAACATGGCAGTCGTTGCCAAGGAGGATCGTGATGAACATGAAGAGGCTGTGCCTGCTGGCACTGATGGCTGCGTGTCTGGCGCCGCTGCGTGTATCCGCCGATGGATTTCTGGTGATAGACGAGGACACGTGGAAAAGGAACCGCGAGCGAGCGATGATCAATGAGCCAGAGCAGAAGGCGGTCGTGTTCTGGAGCAAGGGCAAGGAGCAGCTTATCATCAGCCCGAGTTACGAAGGACCGTCGAGCAACTTCGCCTGGGTCGTGCCGGTGCCTGCGAGGCCGAAAGTCGAGATACTCAAGGGCGCGATTTTCCACGAGCTGGCGGAACTGACAACGCCCCGACCTCGGACCCTTGGTGATGGCAAAGCCCCGACTGCGGCAGGTGCGCCGCCCGTCACTGTTCTCGAACGAAAGACCGTGGGCGCATACGACGTCAGTGTGCTTGCAGCGACTGATGGGCAGGCGCTGATGAAGTGGCTCAAGAGGAACAAGTACCACCTGCCGGACAAGGCCGTTGGCCCGATCAAACAGTATGTCAAAGAGAAGTGGACATTCGTCGCCTGCCGGATCAAAGCCCCGAAGGCTGCGAAGGGACTGGCGACGGGAACACTTGCGCCGATCAGGTTGACCTTTTCCGCTAAGAAGCCGGTGTATCCTGTCAAGCTGTCCTCGGTGAACCCGAAGCCTTTCAAATTGCTGATTCACCTCATTGTTCCTTCTCGGGAGCTGACGGCGAATGCGAACGTTGTTCCTGTCAAGGGCACGCCGGTCAAGAGATATGGCACCCAGACGTACCTTTCAGCCGAACTGGCGAGGGGGCAGAAGGATTATCCTACGATCGCCAAGCTCTCGAAGGAGAGTCTCAAGGTCTTCACGATGAATGCTACTGTGGAGCCCAAGTACTGCACCGCGGACATGTATTATGACATCGCCGCTGCCAGGAGGTAGAGAGGAAGTGGCCTTGTGGTCTTTGGAGATAACAAGCCCCTCGATCGTTATCTGTCGAGCAGGCGCATTCGCAGCAATAGGTGAGCAAGCATCACGACTGGGTCAGCGCGCCGTTGTCGTGACGGGCAGGCACCTTGACGGCTCCCACCAGATCGACTCGCTTGTTCGGGACTTGGAGGACCGCGGGGTGGGGGCGGCGATCGCCGATCCCATCACTGGCGAGCCCACGGTCGAGATGGTGGACGAACTCGCTGCGTTCGCCAGGAAGCAACGAGTAGATGTCATCATCGCGATCGGCGGCGGAAGCGTGCTGGATTGCGCCAAGGGTGCGGCGGTGATGGCGACGAACGAAGGCCTCACCGAGGACTACCAGCTCAAGCGGCGGGAGATCGTGAATCCGCCTCTCGCGCAGGTTGCTGTTCCGACGACGGCAGGCACAGGCTCCGAGGCCACTCGTGTCTCCGTCCTGACCAACAACGCTGCGGGCGTGAAGCGCAGCATCCAGCATCCGCTGATGACGCCTAACGTCGTGATCCTCGATCCAGAACTCACAGTCGGCCTCTCGAAGTATCTCACAACGGTCACTGCGATGGATGCGTTCTCTCACGCGATTGAGAGCGCTGTTTCGACCAACTCGACTGCCTACACCAGGCACGTTGCGCTTGCGGGAATCGAGGAGCTTGCTAACGGCCTACCCAGGTGTAAGGCAGATCCGGAGGACCTGGATGCCAGGCTCGGGTGCCTTATGGGAGCATGCTTCGCGGGGCTGGCGATGCAGCAGGGCATGGGTGCTTCGCACAGCCTCGCGCCCGCGATAAGCATTGTCGGAGGGATCAGGCATGCAGAGGCGATTGCCGCTCTGCTGCCGCAGTCGATCAGGCTGAACCTCGAGGCTGCTCCGACAGCGTACGATGATGTGGCGCGGGCGATGCGGTGTGACGATGTGGCGGCACGCCTTGAGCAGTTGTGCGAAGCTGGTGGCTTCCAGTGCAGCCTGACCCCGCTCGGCCTATCCGCCGCGGACTGGCCCAGGGTCTACGAAGTGATGTCCCGCTACGCCGGTCACCGCAAGACCAACCCAGCCGAAGTGACGGACGCATACGCCGAAGAGTTGTTCCTAGCCGTGGTGGAGAGTTGAGAAGGCAACAAAGGGAGCCTGGGGTCCCAGGCTCCCTTCTTTCCGCTTTCCACTCTCTACTTTTCCACTAGAACTTCAGCACGTTCGCCAGAAGCTGCGCAGTGCGGCCGGCCCAGGAAACATTCAGGCCGAACAACTGGGCTCCGTACGTCCACTTGCTGCCGGAGTAGCCGGCTCTTGCGGCAAACAGCCTTCCGAGCCTGAACTCGCCGCCGAATCTGAGGCTGGCATCTTCGCCATTGGCGCCATTGACGTTGACGATGTCTGCAGCCAGAACGAGATGCCGACTAGGCACTGCTGCTATTCCAACGCTGAGTGTGCGCTCTGCCTGCATATCCGTTATGCCGTCCAGATCCGGCTCGATCAGGTTGTTGATCACGATGCCATACTGCAGCATGGAGTTGTCTGGCTTGTAGATAGCGCCAACGTCCATCTTGATCGACGAGCTCTTTAGCACCGGTCCTTCGACGGCATCAAAGCTCATGTCAACACCCGTCAGCCTGCTTGCTCCATCATAGCTGAAGCCGTCGCTGGCTCCGACGACCTGCCAGGTGCGGGCTTCGCTGTGGAGGAGTTTGGTGTTAGCGCCAACCCAGAGCCTGCCCGCCTTGGTGTTGAGACCCCTCGAGATCTGAACTGCGGGGAGTGCGTAGACCAGATTCGCCTGAACTCCGTTTGCCGATACTTCCGTGAGATATGCATCGAATGCCGCCTCGGCGACTGCATTGTCAGAAGTGTTCGGGGTGCCGGAGGACAAGTGCCAGTTGGCAACGGCATTGTTGAGATTCGTGTTGCTGATCAGCGCCGAGTAGTTCTGCGGCTGGAAGCTGTTGAGATCATCGCTGTCGAACGTGCGGACGGCAGTGGCCCACCTTGCTGTCTCCGGACCAGGAGTGATGATCCCTTGGGCCTCTCCTTCCACCGTTACACCGGTGGTTCCGGCAAAGCCGGCTACACTGCTGAAGCTGAGCTTGGTTGGGTGAGTGCCAAAGTCGCTGACCAGATCGAGAGCGTCATCAGTACTGCCGTCGGAGAGTTTGCTGACGCTGTTCGTCAGGTCACCGAACGATGCGCCCGTCGAGTGGAAGTCGAGCCCTGGGAATATGAGCCTGAAACGCTGACCCAAAAGGGCAGGCGCGGCAGGATTGAGAACGGCAGTGGTGCCAAGATCATCTCCCAGGGCGATACCTGCCCCACCCATGCCTGTCGATCGGGCCGTTGCGCCGAAGTTAACGTCGGATGCGCACGCAGCGGTTGCCGCACACGCGATCGCGATTATAAGTGCAGTGGTAAGTGCTTTCAAGTGTTTCCTCCTGAGTCTTCTGTGGACGACGGATTCCCCAAGCATCCGGTTTCTTATTGGACGAGCTTGTTCCTTCTACGGCCGGGCTTGCGTCAGGCCTCTTGATGATTATCGGCGGCGGAGCTTCCAACTATAGGCGGCAAGCACGCAGGAAACTCGAGACAGCGCAGGGTATATGGCATATAACAATCGGAGGAACGGTCAAATGGCACAGGACAAGAAGGGCATCGGAATCATCGGCTACGGCGGGTTCGGGGAGTTCATTCACAAGGCGTGGGACAAGATGGACAACGCGCGCGTGACGGGTGTCTGTGATTCAGACGAGTCCCGCAACCCGGGCGGAGTAGCGTTCTACACGGCTGTCAGTGATTTCCTTGCCGATGGATCCGTGGACATAGTCTCGATTGCCACGCCGCCGTCTTCACACAAAGACCTTGCCGTCCAGGCGATGCAGGCCGAGAAGCACGTCCTGATCGAGAAACCGCTGGCGATGACCGAGAAGGACGCTTTGCTGATAAAGCGCGTCGCCGAGAAGACGGGCCGGGTCGCGACCGTCAACTTTGTCCTGCGCTACAACCGGATCGTCGAGATTTTGCGCGAGATAGTCAAGAGCAGAGCGCTTGGCAGACTGCGGCGCGTAGACCTGCGCAACTACGCGATGCAGGAGACTGTCCCGGAAGGGCACTGGTTCTGGAACCCGGCGGTAAGCGGACGGATCCTCGTCGAACATGGGGTGCATTTTTTTGATCTGGCAAGCTGGATGATTGAGTCTCCGGCAGATGATGTGTTCTCGCTTGGGGTTGACCGCAAACCCGGCATGGAAGATCGGGTCTTTGCGGCGGTCAAGTATCTCGACGGCACGGTTGGAACTTATTGGCACTCGTTTTCGCGACCCCGTGAGCTCGAGACCACCACATTCCATTTTGCCTTCGACCTGGGCGAGATAGATATGATCGGCTGGATTCCGCTGGAGCTAAGAGTCTGGGGCTGGACAGACAAGCAGGGCCTCGAAAAGATCAAGTCGTTTGGCGATCACCAGGAACTGAGCGTGGAGTCCACCGAATCTGCAAAGGCCAACTCCTCAGAGTTCGTCTACGATGTGGATCACCTGATCGACGCAGTCGTCACCCTCTCCGACTCCAAGCTGGACGTCTACGCCGAGGGCTTGCGCCTGATCATGGCCGATCTCATCCAGGCCATTGATGACCCCACTCACGTGATGCGCGTCACGCTCGACGACGCGATCGAGGCCGTGCGCACCGCGGAGCGGGCGACCAGATTCGCGCACCCGGAGTAGGATGCCGCGCAACTGCAAGTTGCAGGCCCACGATCACGTCCCTCAACCACAAATCGATACCCATTCCCGCGCTCGTCGGCTATAATCAGGGCTGACGGTGGAGATTGGAGGTGGGCGAAACGCGCAACATTCCCGCGCCTCTGAGCAACATATCCTCATGGAGGATGGTCTGTTGATATCACAGCGGCACGATGCTTATCTGGTAAGGGCAGCGCTTGATGGTGACGGCGAGGCATACGGCGAGCTGGCGCGGCGGCATCGAAAGGTGGCATTCGGAATCGCGCTCGGGAGGCTGGGCGACTACGATGCCGCGCTGGATGTTGCTCAGGAGGCGCTGGTGGCTGCCTACGTGCAACTACCGGTTCTGCGTGAACACGAGCGGTTTGCAGCATGGCTCTGCCGTATGACTCTGAACCTGGCGCTGATGCGCCTGCGGCGGGTCCACTCGGAGCTCTCTCTGGACTCCCCGTATGCCATTGATACTCCCACTCCCGAACCTGGCCCATCAGATCTCGCTGAGCGCATCGACGAGACAAGTGCACTCTATCACGCGCTTGCACAACTGCCAGACAGCGATCGCGCGGCTGTCACCCTCCACTACGTGAGCGGCTACACGCACGAGGAGATCGCTGAGATGACGGGGGTGTCCGCTTCCTCGATCAAGGCGAGGCTCCACCGTGCGCGACGCCGCCTCAGAGAGGAGATGCTGACTACGATGGAGGCAATAGGAGATCGTTTGCCGGAAGTTGAGATGACTGAGGAGGTGCTGGAGGGCCTTCTGCAGAGGCATGACCTGGGGGAAGGCGGTGTGATCGTCCACATCGGCGGGTACCCGGGCGCCGTGACCGGGATGCCTCTGTATACGGACCGGACCAAGGACGCTCTTGTGCACATCGCGGCCAAGCTCAAGAACGACGGGTGCCGCAGGCTCTACGCGATCCCGCACATTCCTGATGGCAGCCCCGCGCTGGCCATGTTCAGAAGCCTTGGCTTCGAGAATGAGAAGGAGATGCTCTGGTACGAACGCGATCTGAGTACCAGGCAGAGCCCTGCTCCTCCTCTGCCAGAGGGGTTCGAGCTGCGCCCGATCCGTGATGTGCCGATTGCTGGCGTAGTCGAGCTCTTCCGCGCGCCGCTGCGGAAGTACCCGGCCGATCTGGTCGAACGCAGGGCTGCCCCCGATCCGGAGAGCATTACGGAGGAGTGGGCCGCTGGCGTCCTCAGAGGTGGTCACCTCGTGCTTGGAGGATCGATCGCCGTGTGCAGAGGAGACCTGCCAGTTGCGGGAGTGATCGCGTTTGGCGTGACCGAGTGGGAGAACTGGAAGTACGAGCCAGGGACTGGCGTCCTTTGGGTCCTGTCCGACTGCCGGACCTCTCCTGAGCTCTTGGTTCCCTGCGCCCTAACGGCGTCCCTGAGAGGACTGAAGAAGGCGCGGCTGCGGCGGGCGGTTGTAGATCAGATCGACCGTGGCGACTGCGAGCCCTGGCTGATACCGTCACTAGAGGGCGCCGGCTTCGCCTATGTCCGGTCTCAGTGGAACCTTCGCCTGCCGCTAAACGAGCCGGGTTGGCCATCCTCCGTCTGTGGGTGATCCGCTGCAGATTGCCAAACCCACATCTCACGGAGGACCCCCAATGGGACGTCTGACTGGAGCTAGGCCCTGTGCTCTGCCCCTCCAGTCAGGTCGTCCGCCTCCTCCTCCGTCACGATCGAATCCAGGTGGCAAGTGTCGTTGAGGAAGCGAATCCCGGGGCGTTCTCCAGTCTCGATCAGAGATAGCGATGCATTCGAGAAGTGCATCGCGCGGTACATGCCCACGTCGAAGCCGACGGCAGCCACTATGACGCCTCGCACCGAGCCGCCGTGGCCGACGACCAGCACGTTGGAGCCATCTGAATGCTCAGGCAGCGTCTCGTCCAGAAACTGGCGGGCGCGGTCTATGACCTGCTCGATGGTCTCGGCGCCCGGCGGGCGGGCTGTAAGCGGGCTCCATATCCACTCGCTGGTCGAGTGACGCTCCTCTATCTCCGCCCGCGTCAGGCCCTCGATGACCCCAAGGCTTGACTCGCGCAGGAGCGGCGTCATCTGTACCGGCAGATTACGAGAGGCAGCGATGATCTCTGCGGTCCGGCTCGCACGCACAAGATCGCTCGAATAGACAGCATCAAGCCGGACGTTAGCCAGCCGCCTGGCAATCGCCTCCGCCTGACGGACTCCCAGCTCGCTCAGCGGCACATCCTGATGCCCCTGAATCCGCCCTTCAGCGTTGTAGACCGACTCCCCATGCCTAACCAGGTATATACTAACCAATCAGCCGTCTCCCAATTCGCAATTCATAATTACCAATCCGTAATTCCTGGCTCAGAGGTCTCCCTGCCGCAACGCCCCAAGCTCTTTGCCATCCCTGCTGACGCGGATCGATCCGAACTGGATCACCCGCACCGGCGAAATCGTCCTCATCGGCGACAGGAGGAAGACGAACCTCTCCTTGAAGTCGATCGCCTGGATCAGCCCAACGTTAAGCGTGTTGCCATTCTCATCAGCCAGTCCGACAAGCAAGTTCGAGAATGTGTTGCCGGGGACTATCGTGATCGCGGAGGTCTTGAAGTACTCCTCGAGAGCAGTCATCCCGGAGGTGCCACACGTGCGTTCGGAGATCGCGAATATACCCCTGCCGGTTACCTCGGCGTGCAAGACGCGGCATCTGAGAGTGTCCTCGATGGACTTGACGTACTGCCACTTCATCGGCCGGCCGGTCCCAAGCCAGGTGTTCCACGTGCACACGCTGTCGAAGTGGATGATGTGCCCGGGCGCGTCGTGGAAGTGTTTGTAGAAGTTCAGTTGGCGGCGAGCAGTGCGGAACTCGATGGGTTTGCGCCTGGCAAGTTCCGAGGAGCTGACCGTGATAGTGCTGATCGGCCCCACTTTGCCAAATGGCGAGAGCAAGTGCTCGACTTCACGCCTCTTCTGGACGCCAACAAGATGCTTCGGGCGCACAAGGTCCGTCTTATAGGTCTTGAGCTTGCGGCCGATGGCACCCTCAACTAGGCCGGTCGTGTCCACAACTATCAGCTTTGCACCGAGATCCGTCGCAGCGTCCACCATCCTCTTTGTGCCAACCACGCACTCAAGCATGTGCCGTACGGGGGTCGTCGCACCGATGAAGTAGAGCCTGCGAGCCTTGATGTCAGACAGCGCCTCGATCGGCTTCTGAGCCGTGCCCATCCCGATCGTGCCAGGCGCGCCGATCTCCGATTGGCCCACGTCAGCATCCACGACGGCTGTCGGCACTCCGGCCTCGACTCCCGCGTTAGCCAGTTGGACACAGAAGTTGGTCTTGCCGGTATCGATGCCGCCGATCACCATCGCGACGCCCGGGTCAGCGACGACTTCGGCTATATGTGATTGCCA
>CAZFYZ010000013.1:13903-31294 GCA_964523735.1 uncultured bacterium
CAGGGGTTACTTCCATCGCTCAAGTCTTTGCCTCAGGGGAACCAATATCCTGCTTGCGCGGTCTGTTAAGTAAGCTCTCGAGGTATAGAGGCTTTCCTGGAACGGGAGGCGCAGTCATGTTCAGAACACTGTTATGGCTATCAGCAATCGCCCTGGCAATTGGCTATGGCATCTATGCGTTCGCAACGGTGGATCGGCGCAGCGACGAGGCCCAGATCCGATCGCTGGTCGTTACCACCACCAAGGCGATCGACAGCCAAGACCTCGGTGGCACGGTGGCCTGCCTGTCCCAGAACTACAAGGGCGATGATGGCCTGAACTATGATCGTCTGCGTGTGCTGATCGCTCAGGCCATGCGGGCGCACCCTCAGTATACGGCCAAGTCCAAACTGAAGAGTCTTGAGATCACCGGCAGCGAGGCTGTGATGCAGGTTGACCTGACCGTGCACACTCAGCAGGATGGGGACATCTACAAGCCGAACATGATAATCCACCTCGCGAAGGAACCCACCCGTCATATGGGCCTTGTCCCCACGCGGGTATGGCGAGTCGTCAAAGTGGAGAAGCTTGGGCTGCAGGCTCCGGCGTTCTAGCTCAGGGCCGGGGCTGGCTCTATGCGGGTCACCCTCACAGACGAAAGCAGCGCATCGACGTCGCTCTTCTCGCCGATGTCAGCGCCGTTACTCATTGCAGTCGCTGCGCCCGCAGCGCATCCGAGCTTGAGTGAGTCAACGATAGATGCGCCGCTCTCCAATCCCGAGATCACTCCAGCGATCATCGAATCACCCGAGCCGATCGTGCTGACTGCCTTCACTTCCGGCGGGACTACATCGTAGATCATGCCCTCGTAGCACGCAACAGCGCCCTGCCTGCCGAGCGAGACTATGACGAGTTCAACTCCCTGCTCGTGAATCTTCAGCGCGCCTCTTGCTACATCCGACTTGGAGTCAAATGTCGTCTCAAGGAAGCGCTCGGCCTCGTCCCAGTTGGGCTTGATCATGAATGGCTTGGACTTGATGCCTTCCGCGAGGGCGTCACCGTCGGCATCCAGCACTGCCTTCGCTCCACCGCCGGAAGCGATCTGGATCAGCACTTTGTAGACGTCGGGGTTGACTCCTACCGGCACGCTTCCGCCAAGGACTACATAGCTGCTCTTTCGCGACACATCCTTGGCCTTCTCGAAGAGCGCCACAAGCTCCGTATGCTCAATGGGGCCGCCGCGCTCGTTGAAGGTGGTTGGTGGTAGTTCAGAAGCATCCTCGATGCACAGGCAGGTGCGAGTGGCCTTTGAGGTAGGCACGGAGTCGAGCACAATGCCCTCTCGATCCAGCACAACACGAACGAAATCGCCTGTCTTGCCACCAAGCAGAGCGACCGCGGTCGTCTCGGCGCCCAGGCGGGCGAGCATGCGAGAGCAGTTGATGCCCTTTCCGCCTGCATCGATCTCGACCTTCACAACACGGTTGGTGTCGTTAGGCAAGAGCTTTTGGATGTAGACGGTCTTGTCTACTGCTGGGTTGAGGGTGATAGTTGAGATCATATCGGGTGTCGGGTCCTGGATATAGGGTGTTGGGTGTTGGATGCCAGGTGTTAGGGATCCCCAACACCTGACACCTGATTCCCAAATACCTACTTCAACGCTGCGCGAACTGCGTCGAGCTGTCCGGCGGAGCCGAGAAGCTCGTTGCGGCTTGCTATGAACTTCGCGTACTCCTCCATGAATACCTTGCCGATGGGGCGGAAATCAAAGACTTCCGGCTTGTCGCGGAACATCTCGCGGTGAACGCGGGTCCAGACGAGCCTGCCGTCTGTGTCGATGTTGATCTTGCACACACCCAGCTTGGCCGCAGGAAGATACTGATTCGCGTCAACGCCCTTCGCTCCCTTGAGCGCTCCGCCGGCGGCATTGATCCGCTCTACCTCGTCCTGCGGGACCGATGATGAACCATGCAGCACCAACGGGAAGCCGGGCACGAGTTCCTGAATACCCTTGACGACCTCGAAGTGCAGGCCCTGAGAGCCCGCAAACTTGAATGCGCCGTGGCTGGTGCCGATCGCGCATGCCAGGCTGTCGCAGCCGGATCGCTTGATGAACTCGGCCGCCTGCGCAGGATCGGTCAGATGAGCCTGGTCCTCGGACACGCTGATGTCTTCCTCAACACCACCCAACTGCCCAAGTTCGGCCTCAACGCTGATGCCCTTTGCGTGTGCCCTGTCAACAACACGCTTCGTGATCGCGATGTTCTCCTCGAACGTCTCGTGGCTGGCATCGATCATAACCGACGAGTAGAAGCCGGAGTCGATGCAATCGTAGCAGGTTGCCTCATCGCCGTGATCCAGATGCACTGCGAAAACGGCATCCGCGAAGATCTCATTGGCGGCCCGAATCATGGCCTCGAGCATAAGCTTGTTCGTGTAGGAGCGAGCGCCCTTCGATATCTGGATGATGAAAGGGGCTTTGCTGTCCATGCAGCCGCGGAAGAGGCCCATGGTCTGTTCCGCGTTGTTGATGTTGTAGGCGCCGAGGGCGTACTTGCCGTAGGCCTGCTGGAAGAGTTGCTTGGTGGTTACGATCATGTGATTCTGCTCCCGCTGCAGCAGAAATCTCCGACCCCGGCCGGGGTCGGAGACCCCTGCTACAACTAAGTTGGTATTGAGACTAAGCGGGCTCGATCAGCCCGTAGTTGCCGTCCTCGCGCTTGTAGACTACGTTTACGTCTTCCGTCTCTGAATTGCGGAAGACGAAGAAATCGTGGTGCAGAAGCTCCATCTGCTGTGCTGCTTCCTCGGGGGTCATCGGTTCCATCTCAAAGCGTTTCGTGCGGACCACGACAGGCATTTCCTCGGCTTCGGTCTCTTCCGGGCCGAAAGCCTGGGTCATCGTCTGGTCCTTAATAGCTTCCTTCTCGCGCGGGCCCTCGGTCATTGTCTTGCCGGAGCGCTTGCCCTTGAACTTCTTGACGCGGGTCTCCAGCTTCTCGACGACCTGGTCGATCGAACCATACATGTCGGTGCCGCGGCGCTCTTCTCCGCGCAACAGAATACCATCGCCCTCGAGCGTGACCTGCACGACGTGCATTCCGCGGTACACGCTCAGGATGACGTCGGCTGCTTTGATGTCGTGGAAGTACTTCTCAAGCTTCTGCAGCTTCTTCTCAATATAGCTATTAAGGGCGTCAGTCACATCGAGATTCTTGCCCTTTACCTGGATCAGCATCCCTAGTGAAACTCCTTTCAAGAGCTCTTTCGCCAGCGTGTACAATCCACGAGCAGCGTGAGTTGTACCGCACCAGCCGCAGCAAGTTCACAACACGAACCCGGCAAGCTAGAGCCTCCAAAGTCTATCATACCCAGTGAGGAGTGTCAATGCGAAAACTGCTGAGCGGCCCCGGCCAGGGCCCTTGCTTGTTTCGCTGGCGGAACCTACAATAGTTGAGTGCCGGGCGTTTGGTCCTGCGGCGGATAGAGTCGGTTCCAGTTGCTATGAGAGTGTCCACCAAGATCTGGTTGACCGCCCTCGGTATGATCGCGGCGTTTGTGATCATATCCGTGCTCGCGACGAATGACGATCTGGTCAAACCAGCCGCACCGCTACGTGGTGGTGGGTGAGGCGGCGGATCGTCTGCGGCGCCGGTGGCGCCGCGCTTCGAGTTCGAAAAAGGCAAGCCGAACTGGCTCCTGGTGCGTTCGGATGATCCGGGTGGCAGAGCGATGGACGCGGCCTTCGACCGCCTGCAGAAGGAGCTTAAGGGGCGTGTAGTGTTTCACCGGCTCGACTGGGGTTCCAGGAAAGCCAGAGCCGCCGCAGATGAGTTCATGCTGAGCAAGCCTCCGTGCGGCGTGATCACGGATGCCGGAGGCCGCGTCGTGATGAAGATAGAGGGGCCGAGGCCAGTCGAAGCCATGCGGGCATTACTCACGCAACTGAGCAATACAGAGGAATCCAAGAACCTATAGATGAAACTGGCTAGCCAAGCATTTGACTCCCCCGCCGGCTTTCGGCTTGATCTCCATCGGCAGGACTGCGTTCCCGGGATGCGGGAGAGGCTCGTGGAGGGCTGCATAGACGTGGTCGTGACCTCGCCGCCATATAACCTCGGCATCAATTACAACGGCTATGACGACACGCTTTCGCGGAATGACTACCTTGAATGGACCGGCAATTGGGCCGCAGAGGTAGAGAGAGTGCTGTCGCCTGACGGGTCGTTCTTCCTTAACGTGGGATCGAAGCCCAAGGACCCGATGGTGCCATTCCAGATTCTCGAGGTTATGTGCCGCAGGTTTACGCTCCAGAACGTGATCCACTGGGTCAAGTCGATCGCCATCATGAAGAGCGAGGTCGGCAACTACCCCGGGATCACGCAGGACGTCGTTGTTGGGCACTACAAGCCGATCAACAGCGGGCGCTTCCTCAATGACTGCCAGGAGTACATCTTCCACCTGACCAAGCGAGGGGACGTGCCGCTGGACAGGTTGGCCGTTGGCGTCCCGTATCAGGACAAGACTAATGTCGCTCGATGGGCCAAAGCAGGTTCGGATACACATTGCCGTGGCAACACCTGGTTCATCCCATACGAAACGATAATGAGTCGCGAGAAGGAGCGCCCGCACCCAGCGACTTTTCCCGTCGAGCTGCCAACACGGTGCATTAAGCTGCACGGGGTCGAACGCACCAGGCTGGTCCTTGACCCGTTCCTAGGAATCGGTTCGTCTGCCATCGCGTGCTGCAGGCTGGGCGTCCCATTTGTGGGGTTTGAGCTTGCGGAGGATTACTACAAGGAGGCCTGCGCAAGGGTTAGCACTGTCGCGTGCTTTCATGAGGAAGAGTATCCATGATCATAGCCATGCACGCCAATGCGGCGACTGAAGAGATCGCCGCTGTCATAGATCGGGTATCGTCTTACGGCCTGAAGGCGCTTGATATGCCTGGCGGCGAGCGAACAGCTATCGGCATCGCCAGTGCTATTCCCGCCGACTTGCGAGAGACTCTCACTGAGATACTGGAGTCGATGCCTGGCGTTGACCGGGTCACCCAGGTCAGCCGCACCTACAAGCTGGCCTCGCGCGAGTTCCACGCCGCTGACACGGTTATCGCCGTCCACCCCCCGTCTCTTTCCAGAAGAGGGGTCGGGGGCGAAGTCCAGATAGGCGCAACGAAGATCGTCGCAGCCGCCGGGCCCTGCGCCATCGAGAGCCGCGACCAGCTCTTCGCCGCTGCCGAGGCTGTTCAAGCGGCGGGAGGCAGGATCCTGAGAGGTGGTGCGTACAAGCCGCGCACGAGCCCCTACTCGTTCCAGGGACTGGGAATCGAGGGTCTGAAGTTGCTCAAGGAGGCGGGGGAACGATTCGGCCTGGCGACGGTAACCGAAGTCATAGATCAGCACGACATTGACGCGGTCGCCGAACACGCCGACATTCTGCAGGTGGGTGCGCGCAACATGCAGAACTACCCGCTCTTGACGGCCATTGGCAAGTGCGACCACCCTGTGATTATCAAACGAGGCCCCAGCGCCACGATCGACGAATGGCTCCTTGCCGCTGAATACGTGCTCGCCCAGGGCAACCCCAACGTGGTTCTTTGTGAGCGCGGCGTTCATCCACTTGACCGAGAGCACACGCGCTATACGCTCGATCTCTCGTCGGTGCCCGTCGTGAAGTCGCTCTCACATCTGCCCGTGATAGTTGACCCCTCGCACTCCAGCGGCAATTGGCGCTATGTATCAGCCATGAGCAAGGCTGCGATCGCCGCGGGCGCGGATGGCCTGATCGTCGAGATTCACCCTGACCCCGCTCACGCTCTCTGCGATGGCGCGCAGTCGCTGAAGCTGGACTCCTTCGCTCAGCTTATGGACAACTTACGAGCACTGGCCCCGGCGGTTGGGCGCGTGATCTGAAGCGCTTGCACAATCTCCTCCTCCGCCGTACCATGTATGTGTGTCCACTGACCTATGGCTGAAGACGCAGGCAAGGTTTGAGCGCGAGCGGGGGAAGATCGAGATCGATCGCGCCGCTGCCGTTCGCGTTGCGCTTGCGTTCCCCAATATATACAGCGTTGCGATGGCCTCACTTGGCTATCAGCTCGTGTACCGGATGCTGAATGAGCTGACGAACTCCTCGTGCGAGCGCGTTGTCTACCCCGATTCCGATGACCTCGAAGAACACCTCCGCACCCACACTGAGCTGATGACCCTCGAGACTCAGTCGCCGCTCTCAGAGTTCGATGTAGTAGCGTTCTCGATCTCCTGGGAACTTGACTACCTCAACGCGCTACGGATGCTGGAGCTGGCGAACATCCCCGTGCGAAGCTCAGAGCGGGATGAGTCAAATCCCCTAGTGATAGCCGGTGGACCCTGCGCGACGTTCAACCCGGAACCTCTGGCCGACTTCGTGGACGCCTTCGTGATCGGCGACTCCGAGGAGGTGCTTCCAGGGCTGGTCCATGCGATCGCCACGACCCAGGGTGAGCCGCGAGAGGCGGTGCTGCGGCGACTGGCGTCCGTGCCTCATGTTTACGTGCCCGCGATGTGTCAACCTGTTTATGATTCATCCGGCATGTTGAGCATGGTTGAACACAATCCGGCCGCTCCCGAGAGGGTGGAGCGCGCTGTCTGCCGCGATCTTCAGTCGTACCCATCCTTTTCGTGTGTTTCGAATGATGAGGCGGAGTTCGGCGATATCATACTCGTCGAGGTTGCTCGCGGCTGCGGGCGTGGATGCAGATTCTGCGTGGCTGGACAAATCAACCGGCCGCCGAGACCACGTGACCCTGTCATTTCCAGGGGAGCGAGAAATCTGCTTTTTGTTCGGAATGACGAGGCTCAGAGGGAGCGTCTCGGTCTCGTCGGTGCGTCGGTGTTCGACCACAAGAGCTCTATTGACACCTGTCAGGCGATCGTGGACAACGGGAACGAGTTCACCGTATCATCGCTGCGACTCGAGTCGATCACCCCGGAGGTTGCCAGGCTGCTGATCCAGGGTGGAAAAAAGACGCTGACGATTGCTCCCGAGGCCGGCAGCGAGCGTCTGCGTCGGGTGATCGGGAAGCAGTGCTCTGAGGAGCGCGTATTTGAGGCAGTCACCATCGCGCAGGAGGCAGGCTTCGAGAGACTTAGGCTGTACTTTATGGTGGGGCTGCCGACGGAGACTGATGAGGATGTTCAGAGTATCATGGACCTACTGAGACGACTGGCCGCCGAGTTTCCATCCGTCACATTACAGGCGTCTGTCAGCGCTTTCGTGCCCAAACCTTGGACGCCTTTCCAATGGCATACCATGGAGGCCGAGTCGGTTCTCAAAAAGCGGCTTGCGAGGCTCAGCAAGGGCATCGGAGCTATCCGAGGGGTCAGCTACAGCGGAGAGAGTCCAAGGCTGGCGACCGTGCAAGGATTGCTCGCGCGAGGAGATCGACGCGTCGGGACGGTGCTCGCAAAAGCCCTTGAGAATGGCGGCAGCTATCCTGCAGCGATCCGCGAGGCAGGGATCGACCTCGACTGGTATCTGCGCAGAATGCGAGGTTTGGAAGAAGTGCTGCCGTGGGATCACATAGATGCGCTGGTGAGCAAGTCACACCTGTGGTCGGAGTATCAGAATGCGATTACCTAACTGGTTCAGGCTCGAGCGCGACGGCGTCGGCTATCTTCAGGCGTGGAATCTGCACGCATCAGGTCTGGTCCAGCACGGGTTCAGCACGAGGTTGGGCGGTGTTAGTCCAGAGCCGTTCGACACGCTGAATCTGGGCCTCGGAACGGCTGATCGGGCGGAGGATGTGCTCGAGAACCGCGCACGCTTTGGTCACGCGCTGGGGTTGGACGCCTCGGCGATTGTCGTTCCAAAGCAGGTTCACGGCAAGAACGTTCGGAGAGTCGATAGCTCGCTCGCGGGAAACGGGGCCATGAGCTATGATTCCGGTATTGACGACTGCGACGCGCTCATCACCAACACGCCCGGCGTCACATTGGCTCTACACTATGCGGACTGTGTGCCCATCTTCCTGCTCGATCCCGAGCACCGGGCCATTGGAATGGTCCACGCTGGGTGGAAGGGCACCTCGTTGGGGATCGCCCAGACGGCGGTCGAGGCAATGACCCGCGAGTTTCAAACTGATCCTGCGAAGCTGCAAGCAGCGATCGGCCCAGCTATCTGCCGGTTCTGCTTTGATGTCGACGCAGACGTCGCCCAGGCGTTCTTCAAGGCGTTCCCTCACAACGAACGCGTAATGAACCAGTCCGGCGAAACCAAGTGGCGGGTGGACCTCAAGATGGCGAACCTGCTTCTCCTAACCGCCAGGGGTGTGCCGACGGGCAATATCGCAGTCTCTGAAGAGTGCACGAGCTGCAATCGAGCCGAGTTCTTCAGTCATCGGCGCGAGGGCGAGACCGGCAGGATGGCCGCGTGGTTGAGCTTGTCCAACATGACCGCCTAAATTTTATACATGAATACACTCCGCAATGAAGGAATCTCCAAGGCCGGCCGCAAACTACTAGACGACGGACGAGCGTGCTTGATGTAATGATGCCCGGTATACCCGAAAACCTGCAATCGGTGAGAGAACGTATTGAAGCGGCGGCGCGCATGTCGGGGAGGACGGGTTCCGAGGTCACGCTGATCTGTGTCACGAAGACACGCAGCGTTGATGAGATCAGGCAAGCGCTGGCCTGCGGGGTAACCGATATCGGTGAGAACTATGTCCAGGAAGCGGAGGGCAAGTTCGCTGAGATCGGTCCCACTGCCAGATGGCATATGATCGGGCATCTGCAGCGCAACAAGGCGCGGCACGCCGTTGAAGTGTTCAGTATGATCCATGGCGTCGATAGCGAAGCCCTCGCTCGAGAGATCGGGCGGCGCGCCGAGGCTGTTGGGAAGACCATGGATGTGCTGATTGAAGTGAGTGTATCGGGCGAGGAGACCAAGTTCGGTGTCAAGCCGAGCAAGGCGCTCTCTCTCGCTGATGCCATATCAGACGTCTCGGGAATACGGATGTGCGGGTTCATGGGGATGGCGCCGTTCACGGACCATCCTGAGGAAACCAGACCGTGTTTCCGGACGTTGAAGACGCTATGGGATAAGCTGCCGGATGAGCAGCGGCTCTATCTCTCTGTGGGGATGACCCAGGACTTCGAGATTGCGATCGAGGAGGGGTCGAACATGGTGCGTATCGGCACGGCCATCTTCGGCCCGAGAGTGTAGAGCGAGCCCACTGTCTAGTTACGAAAGCACGAAAGTATAGAAAGCACAAAAGGGGAAGGCAACAAGAGGACACTATCCTCTTTCGTGTTCTCCTCTACTTGGTGTTTTCGTGATAGAGAAAGCTGAATACAGAACTTAATAAGGGTGGACGCCCAGCACCCGACCATCTAACCAGAATGGGAGGGTCAAAAGCGTGAGAGCAACACCGCTAGAGGACTATGACGATCAGCCGAGAGGGCTATGGAGCCGGTTCAAGGACCGGTTTGGTTTCGGAGACTATGACGAGGAAGAGGATTACGAGCTGGCAGAAGATGCCGGAGGAAGACGTCGTCCGGCTCTTCTGAGGGTGCATTCCTCAAGGCTCAATCACGTCTCGGTCTGGCTGACAGTTCAGTCATTTGAGAACGCGCAGCAGGCGGCTGATGGTCTCAAGATGGGGCATCAGCAGATCGTGAACCTGGAAAAAGCATCACCCGAGGTCTGCACCAGGGTGATCGATTTCCTGAGTGGCGTCATCTACGCCCTCAATGGGTTCGTCGAGAAGGTGGGCGACAAGGTCTATCTGTTCACGCCTGCCAACTACGTTATCGAAGTCGAGAATGGGGACCGCGCCCGCAAGGTTCAGGGCCCGTTCCAGGACAACTAGAGCAAGCACTATGGGCCCGGCGCACGCGTCGGGTCCTTGCTGCATGGTCTGCGGGGGACAGCAATGTCTGATGGTAAGATTGACGGCATAGCGATCATCGGCGTCGGCGCGATGGGCACTGCGTTCGCCACAGGTCTGGTCAACTCCGGGGTTGTCGAAAGAGACAATCTGGTGTTGGCGGATGTCGACGAGCAGAAGCTGAACTCGCTAGCGTCAGAACTTGGCGCCCGGACGGCCAAGAGCAATGCCGAGGCAATCAATGGCGCTGATGTCATTCTGGTCGTCGTGAAGGCGTGGCTGGTGGCCAAGGTGCTTTCCGAGATCGGCCCTGCTTTGCGACCCGATCAGATAGTTATCGTGATCGCTGCTGGGGTCAAGCTGGAAGCGATGCGCAACGCTCTGAGACGCGACGCGAAGCTCATACGCTGCATGCCGAACACCCCCTGCCGCGTGGGGGCCGGAGCCACTGGCTTCGCCCGAGGACCGGCAGTTAACGATGATGACGTACGCAAGGCGAAGACTGCTCTGGATGCGGTTGGGCTGTCGCTGGAAGTCCCTGAGAAGCTGATGGACGCCGTCACGGGCCTTAGCGGAAGCGGGCCCGCCTACGTATATGTCATGATCGACGCTCTTTCGGATGCGGGAGTCCGAGTTGGCTTGCCGCGTGATGTTGCTGTGAGGCTCGCGGCCCAGACTGTCATGGGCGCAGCGAAAATGGTTCTAGATGAAGGCGAACACCCGAGTCGTCTGAAAGACCAGGTTACCACTCCCGGCGGTACCACGATTGCCGGGCTGGACGCGCTGGAGAAGGCCGGCTTCCGTTCGGCCCTTATCGAGGCCGTCAAGGCCGCGACGAAGCGAGCCGAAGAGTTGGGTTAGTCTCGTTGTAGTCGGCGTCTCCGACGCCGGGGGTTCAGAGAACGCCGCTACAGCAAGAACTGTAGTCGGCGTCTCCGACGCCGGGGGTTCAGAGAACGCCGCTACAGCAAGAACTGTAGTCGGCGTCTCCGACGCCAAAGCCGCGGTGCACCGCAGTGAGGTAGTGAAATGGCACTAACACCTATAGATATCCTCCACACCGAATTCAAGCCCGCTCTGCGCGGCTACAACAAGCGGCAGGTGGACGAGTTTGTCAGATCGGTCCGCGAGGCACTGGAGCAGGCACTCAGCGAACGCTGCGAATTCCAGCGCAGAGCCGAGACTCTTCAAGATGAGTTGGATCGCATCCGCAAGATCGAGTCCACCATGGCCAACGCGCTGACACTGGCGCAGAAGAGCGCCGATGAGCTGCGGGCGACTGCGCATCAGCAGGCCGAGCTGATCTTGCAGGAAGCCGAGCAATCGCGCGTCAAGATGTCTGTTGATGCCCAGCGAGAGGTAGAGTCACTGCGCAAGGAGATCGACTCCCTCGCAGGAACAAGGGATCGGTTTGAGGCCGAGTTTAGATCAGTACTTGCCGCTTACCAGGACCTGCTGGACCGGAGAAGGATAGCCGTCGCGGCGCCGTCCGGTTCGCTAGAGGCGGAGGGCTGGGATGAAGTAGAGCGGGCTCTCACCAAGACTGAGGCCTCAGCACAATCAGAGGCAGCCTGACGTATATGCGAAGCCGCCCACTCAACCGATCCGTTGGCTGCAGTCTGGCTTTGCTTGGCGGGATGGTTGGGGCGATTCTGGCGATGAACCTCGGCAGAAGAAGCGGGTTGATAGCCGATGCAGGTTCGCCGTCACCCAACCTGGGCGAAGTGCGGCCCGAAGTAGCGACGGTTTTGGGTCTGGCTATCATCGCGACAACGCTTGCGGGCATCGCGGTCGTGGTTATGTTCCTTGCGAAATACGCGGGACCAATCAGTCGCTCTCCTCGCCCGCGTATACAGCCTCAGGTACTCCTGCTGTCGTTCCTCGCCTATATGGTGTCGTTTGGTCTCATTGGTCTGGTGCTGCGTTCCGTGCTGGCACTCTGCAGAATTCCTGTGGACAACGCCAGTCTGGTCTATGCCGCTCTTAGCTGCGCTGCGATGGGTGGGGCGTTCGCTGTCGGCCTCAGGAGCCTTCGATGGCTCACAGACCGCACCGGCGAAGACATGCGAGAGATCGGCCTCAGATCCAACCGCCGGGGCAGTTCACTGACGTGGGGTTTTGGCGGCTTCCTTGCGGCTGTACCGCTAGTGGGAGCGATGATGCTCATATACCTGCTCCTCTGGTTCATGTTCTTCCGGCACGTGGTGACGCCGCAGAATCCGGTGGATCGCTTGCTGACCGGTGGGAGCCTCACCTTCTGGGCTGGAGTGATGCTCGCTGCAGTCGTGGCTCCGATAGTCGAGGAAACAGGATTTCGCGGGATGCTCTACAATGCCCTTCGTGGGACCATGGGTGTCTGGCCTGCCGCAGTTGTATCCGGCGCTCTCTTCTCGATCATTCACCCCACGCTGCCGGGCGGGTTCTTGCCCATCCTTGCTTTCGGAATGGTTCTTGCGATCCTGCGCGAGGCCACTGGTTCTCTTTACCCGTGTATGGTCTGTCACGGGCTGTGGAACGGCGCGCTTCTTCTTATGTACCGGCTGTCTCAAGGATGATGGCCGGAACGCGCGCCCAAATGGCGGGAGTGTTGGGGAACCGGTGAGGGATTAACCCCGTTATAATATAGGCTGTCCCGGTCGAGCCAACCGCTGAAGCGTGTGCGACCTTCATCAGGTTGACCGCTTGGCCTGGATATAGTAAGATTTTGCGGATGCAAAAGTAACGAAAGGAGCCAAACTGGATGCGGAATAGGACAGTGATTGCCGTCTTGGCTATGTTGGTTGCCGTCATGTTCGCTTGCAGCTCTTATGCTGCAGAGACTAAGAAGGCCGCCGCAGCTAAGCCGGCTGCCACCAAGAAAGCCCCGAGCGCGGCCAAGCCTGCGCCGGCCAAGCCTGCGCCCACAAGTGCAGCGGCTGCCAAGGAGTTCAATCAGAAGAAGGTGCTCGACGACCTCTGGAAGGCGCCTGACAGCACGGTGGTCGGAACAGTTAACGGCGCCAAGGTCACCAAGGGCGAACTTATGAAGGCTCTGTGGCAGTGGCAGGCCCCGACGACACTTCAGGACCTCCTTAACCAGAAGATGATTGAGCAGGCCGCCAACAAGTCGGGAGTCAAGCTTACTCCTGCCGAGCTCAATGCCAAGATGGACGAGTCGCTCAAGCGGATGAACATGTCCAGCGTTGATCAGCTCTTGAACCAGTTCAAAGTTACCTGGTACCGGTTCCAGTCCGGAACCAAAGTATCGGCGCTTGCCGAAAAGACTGTTCAGAAGCAGGTCAAGGTATCTCCTGGCGAATACGCCGACTACATCAAGGCGCGCCATATCCTGGTCAAGTTCCCGACCGACGAGACAGACGTTGCCAAGAAGGAAGCAGTTGCCAAGACCAAGATCGAGGAGATTCAGGCCAAGGTCAAGGCTGGCGAGGACTTTGCCAAGCTGGCTGACGAGTACTCCGACGATCCTGGCAACATGAGAGACGGCCAGAAGCAGGGCGGCGACCTCGGTTGGTTCAGCAAGGGCCGCATGGTTCAGGAATTCGAGAACGCAGCGTTTGGGCTCAAGGCTGGGGAAGTCAGCGAACCTGTCAAGACTTTCTACGGCTATCATCTTATCAAGGTCGAGAAGACCGGCAAGGATGCTGTCGCAGCCGACAAGGCCGAGCTCAACAAGATGATCCTCGAGAAGAAGATACCGCAGGAGATGAGCAAGTGGTTCACGGACCTGCAGGCCAACAGCAAGATTGACAACAAGCTGATGGGCCCGCAGCCCAAGCAGCCTGCTCCTGTGAGGCCGCAGCAGCCGAGGGTCACTCCTCCGACGACTACTACGCCGAAAGTGACACCCAAGGTTACTCCGCCACCGACGCCTGCACCGGCGCCGAAGCCCGCGGAGCCGCCGTCAAGCGAGAAGCCGGAGACTCCTCCGCCTCCTCCTCCGCCACCACCCGCGCAGTAGGTAGACAGGCAATAGAGACAATCGAGGGCCACGAGTTCGCTCGTGGCCCTCGTTTCATGGTCTCGGTTGACCTGGTGGCAAGGGCCAACGCACCTGTGAGCGATCTGTGACTCAAGGCTATTCTGCGGGAACGGGGATGACCTCCGAGCCAACACTGCGTCACTCGCCACAGTTCCCGCGGCATATCCAGCTGAGGCCGTTCTAGTGACTGAGCCCTGCCTGGTGGTCGGCGGAGCTTGACATTTCCCCAAAAATCGGCAGAATATATGGGTAGGCTGGCTGCTGGACTATAATATCGAACATCCGGCCTCATATACTTGAACTCGGTGCGGAGGTGCAGAGTGGCAAAGAAGAAGATCAATGTCGGCATGGTCGGCGCTCAGTTCATGGGCAAGGCCCACAGCGTAGGCTACCGCGACGTAGCATTTGCGTTTCCTGACGTCAAGGCTGTGCCTGTGATGAAAGAGATTGCCGCCGTTACCATCGAGGAGGCCGAACGCGAGCGTGAACACCTGGGGTGGGAGAGAGCGAGCGAAGGCTTTGAGCAGATCATTAACGCCAAGGACATCGACCTCATCGACATCTGCACCGGCAACAGGACGCATAAGGACATAGCCATCGCTGCTGCCAAGGCCGGCAAGCACATATTCTGCGAGAAGCCGATGGCGATGACAGTGGCCGAGTGCCGCGAGATGATCGACGCGGCCGAGAAAGCCGGCGTTGTCCACATGGTCGATTTCAACTACCGTCGAATGCCCGCTGTCGACTTTGCCAAGAAGATGATCGAGGATGGCGCGATCGGCACGCCGTACCATTGGCGGGGTACGTATCTGCAGGACTGGATCATGGACCCGGACTTCCCGCTGGTGTGGAGACTGAAGAAGGAACTGGCCGGCTCGGGATCGCATGGCGACCTGAATGCGCACCTTATAGACTTGGCGCGCTACCTGGTAGGGGATTTTGACTCGGTCTGTGGGATGATGAAGACGTTTATCAAGAAGAGGCCCGAGCTTGCCCAGACGACAGGTGGCCTCACGGCCCAGGCGGGCCAGAAGATGGGCGAGGTTACGGTTGATGACGCCACGCTCTTCCTCGCGGAGTTCAAGAACGGCGCGGTCGGCACGTTTGAGGCCACGCGGTTCAGCGGCAATCGCAACGGCCAGCGATTCGAGATCAACGGCAGCAATGGTTCGCTGAGATGGAACGTCGAGCGGCTGAACGAGCTCGAGTACTGGAACCGCAATGATCCCGAGGGGCAGCAGGGCTGGAAGACGATACTAGTTACCGACGGCGTTCACCCGTGGGCGTCGGGCTGGTGGCCATCGGGTCACATCATCGGCTGGCAGCACTCGTTTGTGCATCAGATCTACACGCTGATGAATGGTATCGCCGATAACAAGAGCCCGGCCCCCAGCTTCTACGATGGCTTGAAATGCCAGGAAGTCCTGGAGGCGGTCGAGAAGTCTGCAGAGACAAAGCAGTGGGTTAAGATCTGATTTGACCACCCCTGCTCAGGTATGCTAACATATACCGACATCATTTCTTAGGCATAGGCTGAGAAGAGGACAACTAGGCGCAGAGCAGGTTGCCCACAGAGACCCCGCTGGCCCTTGGGGGCATGCTGAGAGGCGGGGGGACCGCTGCGACCGAAGCTCACCTCAGAGCCGACGGGAGAAACAGCTCTGCTGAAGTAGATCCGTCCGGGTGGCGCCCGTTACAGCGTCGCTGAGGGCCTTGGTGCACGTGCATTGGGGCTGAACCAGGGTGGTACCACGAGTCTCTCGTCCCTACGGGTGAGGGACTCTTTTGTTATCTGGCCAAGGAGCAAGACACGTGAAAAGCGATGTGCTGAGAACAGGACTCGAACGAGCGGCGCCGAGAGCGCTATTCAAGGCGATGGGCTATACGGATGAGGAGATGTACCGGCCTTTGATCGGTATCGCCAATTCCTGGAACGAGATCGTCCCTGGTCATATCCATCTTGACAAGATCGCCGAGGCGGTCAAGGCTGGGGTGCGGATGGCCGGCGGGACTCCGATGGAGTTTGGCGTCATCGGCGTGTGCGATGGGCTTGCGATGGGCCACGAGGGGATGAAGTATTCGCTTGTCACGCGCGAGCTGATAGCGGATTCTGTTGAGTGCATGGCCAAGGCTCACGCGTTCGACGCGCTGGTGCTGATCCCAAACTGCGACAAGATCGTCCCGGGCATGCTTATGGCCGCGGCTCGTGTCAATGTGCCAACTATCGTAATCAGCGGCGGGCCGATGCTCGCCGGGCGGATGAACGGGCGAGACATATCGGTCCAGCAGGCGTTCCAGGGCAAGGGCGCCGTAATGGCGGGTAAGCTGACCGAGGAAGAACTCGCCGAGGTCGAGGAGACCTGTTGCCCGAGCTGCGGAAGCTGCGCCGGAATGTTCACTGCCAACTCGATGAACTGCCTGACCGAAGCAATCGGAATGGGTCTGCCGGGCAACGGCACAATCCCAGGCGCCTACGCGGCTCGCATGCGGCTTGCCAAGAAGGCGGGCATGAAGATAATGGAGTTGCTCGAGAAGGGCATCAAGCCCCGTGATATCATGACCGAGGCCGCGTTCCGAAACGCGATGGTTGTCGATATGGCGCTTGGCTGCTCGACCAACACGGCGCTTCACGTTCCGGCTATCGCCAAAGAGGCCAAGGTCGACTTCGATATCAGCATGATAAACGAGGTCAGCGAGAAGACTCCGCACCTCGTGACCATAAGCCCGGCCATTGCTCACCCATCGCCTGACGGTGATCCGGGCAAGGACATCTACCACCACATGCAGGACCTCGAAGAGGCCGGCGGGGTGATGGCGGTCATGAAGGAGCTTACCAGGAAGGGGCTCATAGACCGGTCGGTGATGACCGTCACCGGCTCTGATCTTGGCTCGAATCTGGACAAGGCGGCGATCAAGAGTGAAGACGTGATCCACCCGATCGAGCGGCCTTACCATGAAACCGGAGGGCTGGTCGTGCTCAGAGGCAACCTTTGCCCCGACGGTGCGGTGGTCAAGGCTTCGGCCGTCGACCCGGATGTGTGGATTTTTGAGGGGCGAGCAAGAATCTTCGAGTGCGAGGATGATGCCGTCGCTGAGATCTTCGCCGGACGCATCAACAAGGGCGATGTGATTGTTGTTCGCAACGAAGGTCCCAAGGGCGGGCCCGGGATGCGAGAGATGCTCACCGCTACGGCCGCGGTCAGCGGTATGGGGATTGAGAAGGAAGTCGCTCTCATCACTGACGGTCGATTTTCAGGCGCTTCGCGTGGCCTGTGTGTCGGGCACGTCTCTCCAGAGGCTGCGTCGGGTGGACCAATTGGGTTACTCAAGAACGGCGACACCATCAGATTCGATATACCGGCTAAGCGATTGGACGAGAAGCTCACCGACGATGAGCTGCAGGCGCGTCGCCGGGAGTGGACAGCTCCCGAGCCGCGCGTGAAGGAGGGATATCTCGCGCGCTACGCGCGCTCTGTCTCTTCGGCTGCCAAGGGAGCTATTGTCGAGTAAAATATTGGGTGTTGGGTGCAGGGTGATGGGACTGGCCCACACCCAACCGTGT
>CAZFYZ010000013.1:31304-35966 GCA_964523735.1 uncultured bacterium
CGCGCGTTACGCGCGCTCCGTTGCCTCCGCCGCAAAAGGCGCCATCGTGGAATAGGTGTTGGGTCTTGGGTGCTGGGTGTCAGGTCCCAGTGCCGACGCGACCCCAACACCCGATACCCGTCACCTGACACCCAGGAGGAACGACTTGAAGATGAACGGAGCAAACGCACTGGTGCAGTCGTTGGTGGATCAGGGCGTGGAGATAATATTCGGAATACCGGGCGGCGTGATGATCCCCATCTACGACGCTCTATATGGCCGCACTGATCTGCGGAATATGCTCGTGCGCCATGAGCAGGGCGGGGCGCACGCGGCTGACGGCTATGCTCGAGCCACGGGCAAAGTCGGCGTCTGTTTCGCAACGTCTGGGCCTGGCGCGACCAACCTGGTTACGGGCTTGGCGACCGCTTACATGGACTCGGTCCCCGTTCTGGCCGTAACGGCCCAGCAGCGGACCAGTTCGCTTGGTAAGGACTCGTTTCAGGAAGCAGACATCTTCGGCATCACAATGCCGATAACCAAGCACAACTACCTGGTTAAGGACGCTCAGCAGCTTCCTCGCATCATCGCGGAGGCGCTGCACATCGCACAGACGGGGCGTCCGGGGCCGGTGCTTGTTGACGTCCCGATGGACATGTCGATCGCAGAGATCGACTATGAGCCTGTGCGCGATATCAACATCCGCAGCTATAAGCAGGATTGTGAGATCGACGATGCGGCCATCGAAGAGGCTGTGAAGCTGATCGCCGATTCGGAGAGGCCGGTACTCTATACCGGAGGCGGGATCATTGCCTCCGGCGCTTCGGAAGAGCTGGTCAAGCTCTCTGAGAAGACGCACATCCTTGTCACGACTACGCTTCTTGGCAAGGGCGCGATCCCCGAAACCCACCCGCACTCGCTTGGAATGCTTGGCATGCATGGTACCGCCTACGCCAACCACGCGGTCCACAACTGCGATCTACTGATAGCTGTTGGGGCCCGCTTTGATGATCGCGTGACCGGAAAGCTGGCGGCCTTTGCTAAGAAGGCCAAGGTTATCCATATCGACATCGACCCGGCCGAGATAGGCAAGACTGTCAGCGTGGATCTGGCCGTTGTGGGCGACTGCAAGGAGGTTCTGAAGCGGCTGACCAAGAAGGTGAAAGCCCGCACGGAGACCGACTGGAACAAGCAGATAATGCAGTGGCGCAACGAGTTCCCGCTGGTTTGTCCGGTTGAGGAGGAGCGGCTTCTGCCTCAGTGCGCGATCTCAAAGGTCTGTGAGTTGGCTGGGCCGGATGCCATCGCGGTGACTGACGTCGGTCAGCACCAGATGTTCGCGGCGCTGCATTACCGCATAGAGAAGCCTCGCCATTGGCTTTCGAGTGGCGGCTTGGGGACGATGGGATACGGGTTCCCGGCTTCGATAGGGGCTCAGATCGGCTGCCCGGACAAGACAGTGGTTGCGATCTGCGGCGACGGCGGCTTTCAGATGACGCTGCAGGAACTGGCCCCAGCGGTCGAGCACAAGCTCCCGATCAAGATATGCCTGATGAATAACAAGTATCTGGGCATGGTTCGGCAATGGCAGGAGTTGTTCTGGAACAACCGCTACTCTGGCGTTGATATATCTGTGCAACCGGACTTCGTCAAGCTGGCGGAGGCCTACGGCTGCGCCGGGATCAAGATCGAGAAGATGAGCCAGATAGAGAGCGCCTGGGCGAAGGCGATGGAAGTGACCGACCGTCCGACGATCCTCGAGTTCGACATCAGCCGCGAAGAGAATGTCTTCCCGATGATCCCCTCGGGCCAGAGTATCGAGGAAATGATGGTCAACAGGCCGAAGGGAGGTGGATAGCGGATAGCCAAAAGCTAATGGCGGCTTGGTTGCCATCCGCCATCTGCTATCCGCCATCGACGGACGATATGAGACGACCAATGCAACATACCATAACCGTGCTCGTGGAGAACAAGCCTGGCGTGCTCGCAAGAGTGTCCGGCCTGTTCGCTCGACGCGGGTTCAACATCGAATCGCTTGCTGTGAGTATCACAGACGATCCGACGATCTCCCGCATGACCATTGTCTCCACTGGTGACGATTCGGCTCTTGAGCAGATCAACAAGCAGAGTGATAAGCTGATCGACGTCGTCAAGGTGATCGACTACAGCGACATCCCGATAGTCGAACGCGAGCTTGCTATGATCAAGGTCAACGCGGAGAACCACAAGAGGGCGGAGATCATGCAGATCGTCGATATCTTCCACGCGAAGATCATCGACATCAGTGACACGACATTTACGATCGAAGTCACCGGCGGGATCGACAAGGTCGACGCCATCGAGCGCTTGCTGACACCGTTCGGCATCAAAGAAGTCGTCCGCACGGGCAAGATCGCGATGGCCCGAGGCGCGCACACCGCGATGCAGCAGGTGAAGGAGTGCTCGTAGCAGAATACTGAAGATTCCGTCTGTAGCTCCCCTCTCTTTCTGGTAGAGGGGTCGGGGGTGGGGTCCGTGGAGACAACTAGCTCACGGCGGTTGCCCATTGCGTCCGGCGTTGTCGGGGCCGTTCTGGCCGCTGCGTCCTTGGCGCTTCCTTACTTGATGGGGATGGGGCTGAGGTGGGCCAACGACTTCACAACCGTGAGTGTGAGTGCTTTCCTGGTGTGCGCGATGAGCGCTATCGGCCGTGGGGATACTCCGAAGCGGGTAGTTATGCGACGCATCGCCCTGCTGGTGGCGTTTCTGTGCCTGTCAGTCGTTCTGGTGAGC
Organism: uncultured bacterium; assembly: GCA_964523735.1. Classification (GTDB taxonomy): domain Bacteria; phylum Armatimonadota; class UBA5829; order UBA5829; family UBA5829; genus CAZFYZ01. Next base: position 34,056 of record CAZFYZ010000013.1, read on the forward strand.
ATAGGATGGGGTGGTGTAGCACTCCCCCTTGCGGGGGTCGGACTATTGGTAGTAGCAATGCGATCGGTTCGGGCGAGGGAACGAAGCGGGATGGCCATGAACCTGATGTTGCTAGGCTTCATTCTGGCCACGAGTGCCGAGCGCCTAAGCACTCTGGCATACTGGCATAGGGTGATCTCTGCGCCGCCAGCCATCGTGGCTACTTGGATAGTGGCCGTGATCGGCGGCATTCTCGTCGGTCGCTTCGGGAGAGCCCGTCTTGAGCGCGAGGCGCGGGTTGCCGGGCAGGTGAGCAGCCAACTTACGTAAGGCTCGATCGCAGGTGATATGCACGAACTTGTCTCGCCGCAATCGGTTGACAGGATACTGCTCTTTCTCGCAGTGGTCGGGCCGGTTGCGGGGCTGATTATTGGGGTAGTGCTGGGCGCACGCGAGAAGTGCGTCTGGCCGAGAGCCCTCGCTGGGGTTCTACTTGGCGGGCTACTGACTGTTGTATACGGGATGTGGCGGGTTTATGGGGCCATTACCGATAGGCTCGGTCTCGATTCCGTCGCCAATCTCGTTCTCGAACTCGTTCTGTTTGCGGTGGTGGGCGTCTTTGTCGCCATCATCGCTTTCAAGATAACTCAATACCTGAGAAAGCAGACGTAGGGGACTGGTTCTGGACTCTCCACTCTCCACTCTCCGCTTTCTACTTACAATGGAGGAAACCATGCCGGCAAAGGTCTACTACGACAAGGACGCGAAACTCGACGTACTCAAGGGTAAGAAAATCGCTATCATCGGCTACGGCAGCCAGGGTCATGCGCAGGCGCAGAATCTGCGAGACAGCGGGATCGACGTGATCGTCGCCGATCTCAAGGGAACCGAGAACTGGGAGAAGGCGAAGAAGGACGGTTTCAAGCCCGTCTCTGCCGCCGAGGCCACGAAGACCGGGCACATCATCCAGATGCTCGTCGAAGACGAGACTATGCCAGTGGTCTACAACAACGAAGTTGCCCCGAACCTGAAGAAGGGCGACACCCTTCTCTTCTCTCATGGGTTCAACATCCACTTCGGGCAGATCGTCCCGCCCAAGGACGTCGATGTCATAATGGTCGCCCCTAAGGGCCCTGGTCACCTGGTCCGCCGGGTATATACCGAGGGAGCAGGCGTGCCTGCACTGATCGCCATCTATCAGGATGCCAGCGGCAAGGCAAAGGCCACCGCGCTTGCTTACGCGAGAGGAATCGGCGCGACCAAGGTCGGCGTGCTTGAGACAACATTCGAGGAAGAGACCGAGACCGACCTCTTCGGCGAGCAGGCCGTCCTCTGCGGCGGATGCACCGCGCTTGTTCAGGCAGGGTTCGAGACTCTGGTCGAGGCCGGCTATCAGCCGGAGATCGCTTACTTCGAGTGCCTGCACGAGCTGAAGCTGATCGTCGACCTCATGTATGAGGGCGGCATGAGCTACATGCGCTACTCGATCTCCAACACAGCCGAGTATGGCGACTACACCCGCGGCCCGCGCGTGATCGACGATTGCGTAAAGGAAGAGATGCAGTCGATCCTCGCAGAGATCCAGGCAGGCGAGTTCGCCCGAGAGTGGATTCTCGAGAACAAGGCTGGCCGCCCGGCCTTCAACGCCGCCCGCCGCCATGGTACCGAGACTCTGCTCGAGGAAGTCGGCGGTGAGCTGCGCAAGATGATGCCGTGGATCAAGAAGAAGTAGGTTAGGGTACAGGTAACAGGTGACTCAGGACATAACACAGCGCGCCGCTGATTTGGCGCTTGATTACTTCGCACAGAAGTTCAACTGCGCGGAGGCGACTTTGCTTGGTCTGGTCGAGGCGTTCGGCCTCGACCGGACCAGCGTGCCGCGTATTGCGACGGCATTCGGCGCAGGCCTGGGTGGACGCGGCGATGCCTGCG
>CAZFYZ010000013.1:35981-47187 GCA_964523735.1 uncultured bacterium
TGATGGCGTTGGGGCTCAGGTTTGGTCGCGAGGACCCGGAGGATCAGGACGCTAAGGCAGCTCTGTACGTGAAGGCGCGTGGGCTGTTTGAGGTGTTCGAGTCTGAGTTTGGCACGACCCAATGCATTGATCTAACTCGATGTGACTTCACCACGCCTGAGGGCATCGAAAAGTCTAGAGAACTCGACCTGCACAACTCGCTCTGCCCGAAGTTCGTGGAGTTCGCGGCACGAGAGGCTGCAAGGCTGTTGCAGGCGGATGGATAGGCCCATGGCGATGACTCTTTTTCTTCTCGGCGGGACGTGCGTCGTTGGGGGATATTGGGTCAGCCACTTGACGGGCCTTTGGATGCCTGCCCGGGCGTCACAGAGGGTTGTGATCCTGGCGCACATCGCCGCGGTACTTCTGTATTTGGCGGCGGTGGTTATCGGGCTCCTGGCACTGGAGCGAGACTACGGTGGAAGTATGATGCCGCTGTTTCCTGGCAGCATAGCTGGCAGTTTGTTTGCCAACTTGCTTAGAACTCGACACAGCCGCGCAGGCCAGGCGACCCCCACCGATGGACGCTGATGCAACTAAGAGGGATTTCGTGTTTTCTCCCTTTCGTGCTGTCGTGATGAGAAAACACAACGAGGTGATGCAAGGTGGCTAGAAAGATACGCATTTTCGACACTACGCTGCGCGACGGCGAGCAATCGCCGGGCGCGAGCATGAACATCGAGGAGAAGCTGGCGGTTGCCAAGCAGCTTGCGCGGCTGAAAGTCGATGTCATCGAGGCAGGCTTTCCGATCTCCTCGGTTGGCGATTTTGAGGCGGTGAAGGCGGTCGCCGAGACCGTAAAGGGCGTCGGAGTTGCCGGCCTCTGCCGCGCCGCAAAGGGCGATATCGACCGGTGCTGGGAGGCTGTTCAGCACGCCAAGAAGCCGGTCATTCACACGTTTCTGGCCACATCCGATATTCACCTCGAAAAGAAGCTTAAGAAGACCCGCGCCGAAGTGCTAGACATGGCGGTCGCTGCCGTCAAACACGCCAAAGGCTATTGCGAGGACGTTGAGTTTTCAGCCGAGGACGCCTCCCGCAGCGAGTTCGACTATCTGTGCCAGGTAGTTGAGGCCGTGATCGACGCCGGCGCCACGGTTATCAACCTGCCAGATACCGTCGGCTACGCGATCCCGAGCGAGTACGGCAAGATGATCGGTGATGTGATCGCGAAGGTCCCGAACTCGAAGAAGGCTGTCTTCAGCGTCCACTGCCATAACGACCTGGGCCTGGCAGTCGCGAACTCGCTGGCTGCGGTCGCCAATGGGGCGGGGCAGGTCGAGTGCACGATCAACGGAATCGGCGAGCGCGCGGGCAATGCCGCGCTCGAAGAGATCGTGATGGCGATCAACACCCGCGCCGACCTGTTCGACTGCACGACCGGCATTGAGACGAAAGAGATTCACCGCGCCAGCCGGCTGCTGACTGATGTTACCGGCCTGGTTGTCCAGGCTAACAAGGCCATAGTCGGAAGCAACGCGTTCGCCCACGAGGCCGGCATTCACCAGCACGGCGTAATGCAGGAGCGCAGAACGTATGAGATCATGGACGCCGAAGCAGTTGGCTTGACCGAGAGCAAGCTGGTGCTGGGCAAGCACTCGGGCCGCCACGCTTTCGAGGAGCGGCTGAAATCGCTGGGGTATTCGCTCGGTAAGGCCGAGTTGGAGAAAGCCTTTGTTCGCTTCAAAGAGACTGCGGACAAGAAGAAAGAGATCTTTGACGAGGATCTGGAAGCCATCGTGGCCGACGAAGTCTACGCGATCCCCGTCAAGTATGAACTCTGCTATATGAACGTGATGACGAGTCTCGAGGGCATTCCGACCGCCACCATCCGGCTGAAGTCCGACGGGGGCGATATCGTTGACGCAGGTATCGGCGTTGGCTCGGTTGACGCAGTATATAAGACTATCGACAAGATGGTGGATGCGACGTACAAACTCCTGGATTTTACCGTCAAGTCCGTAACCGGTGGCACCGACGCCTTGGGCGAAGTTACTGTCAAGCTGGAAGGCCAGAACGGCGAGCTCTATACTGGTCGCGGGGCCAGCCTGGACATAGTCGAGGCTGCTGCGAAGGCTTACATCAACGCAGTCAACAAGCTTGTCTACAATGAAGAGAAACGCACGCCAGGCACCAAGGTCAAAGAGAAACCGGTGCTGTAGAACTGGGTGATAGAGGGGATCACACATGGAACTGACTAGCTACGAACGTTTCTCGCTAGCCCTCGACCGCAAGCCGGTCGATGTGCTGCCCGCGTGCGTAACGCCGTGGGGGGCGACTGTCCAACGGTGGTGTAAGGAAGGCCATATACGCCAGGATGAGGACGTCGCCGAGCACTTTGGCCAGGACATGCGCCAGGCCGGGTGGCCCAACTCCGTCGCCGACATCGATTTCGAGCCGGTGACGATCGAGGAGACGGAGGAGACCGTGCTCCGGCGGGACGGCAACGGCGCTGTGCTGAGATGGCACAAGCAGCACGATTCGACGCCTGAGCATGTGGATTTCACGGTCAAGGATCGCACGGGCTGGGAAGAGCTGATTAAGCCGCACCTGCTCGATGTCGATCGGAGGCGGATTCCCTTCGAGGGCTATCGCAACGAGAAGAAGTTCGCGGCTGAGAAACAGCGCTTCTTCTGCTGGAACGGAGTCGCGCCTTTCGAGATGATGCATCCGGTGTGCGGCCACGAGTATATGCTGATGGGGATGGCCGATGATCCCGAGTGGGTCAAGGACATGGTCATGACCTACGCCCGGTTCACGATCATGCACCAGGAGACCCTGTTCGCGGAGGAGGGAAAGCCTGATGGGTTCTTCTTCTACGAAGATATGGGGTTCAAGCAAAGGCCGTTCATGTCGCCCGCTATGTACGCCGAGATCGTGCAGCCCGGACACAAGCTGCTCTTCGACTATGCCCACTCGCTTGGCTGTAAGGTGATCGTGCATTCGTGCGGATATGTCGAGCCGCTGGTGCCTGGGATGATAGAGGCGGGTCTCGATTGCCTGCAGGCGATGGAAGTCAAGGCGGGGATGGACCTGCCGACGCTCTTCAGCCGCTTTGGGGACAAGATCGCGTTCTTTGGCGGGCTCGATGTGCGCAATCTGATCAATAACGACATCAAGGCCATAGACGAGGAGTTCGAGAAGAAACTGACTCCGGTTATGAAAGGCGGTGGTGGGTTTATCGTCCACACCGACCACTCTGAACCGCCGGAGATCAACTACGAGACGATGAAGCACTTCATAGAGACAGGAAGGCAGTACGCAAAGCTATACTGTGCAAAGTAGATCCGGAGGATAGCGCCCATGCCATACCTGGGTTGGTTGTTGCTGGCGAGCGTCGCTGGCGGGATACTCGCTGCAGGTTGGCCGGGCTTGCTTTTCGGTCTGGCAATGGCGCTTGTCGGGTCTGGTGTGTGGCGACTGGTGAGACGCGTCTTAGGCCGAGACGGTTCCGCAAGGGCGGTAGGCGGAATCGTCTCAGGATTGGTTGTTGGTGCGCCACTCGTGTACTGGGGCTGCAGCATTATGACCACTGACGGATCAAGCGACGCTGGCGTATATGTTGGCGCCTATGTACTTGCTGCGGTCACTCCCGTCGCTCTGGTGATCTCGGCAGCTTTTGGGGCGGGACTGGGCCAGAGCAAGTGATCAACTGCGATAGCAGCCCGCCTCCTCTGAATGATCGACTAGACATATACTCTCATCGGTTACAGCGGATACTACAACTGGTAGCTTCAAGAGACTAAGCATTTCGTGCTTTCTCCCTTCCTGAGCCCGTCGAAGGACGTGCTTTCGTGACGAAAGGGGCACTATGGGACAAACCATCACTCAAAAGATACTGGCCGCGCACTGCGGCAAGGCTGAAGTCGAGCCTGGCGAGCTGATCAACGCTAAGCTGGACTTCGTGCTCGGCAACGACATCACCGCGCCCATCGCGATCCGCGAGTTCGAGAAGATCGGCGCGGCGACCGTGTTCGACAAGGACCGCGTCGGCCTCATACCCGATCACTCGACTCCGAACAAAGACATCAAGTCCGCCGAACTCGTCAAGATCCTGCGCGACTTCGCCAAGAAGCACAACATCAAATACTTCTACGAGATCGGCAAGATGGGCGTCGAGCACACGCTGCTGCCTGACGAGGGGATCGTGGTCCCGGGCGACGCAGTCATTGGCGCGGACTCCCACACCTGCACCTACGGCGCGATCGGCGCGTTCTCGACCGGTGTCGGCTCGACCGATCTGGCAGCCGCAATGGCGCTCGGGGAGACTTGGTTCAAGGTGCCCGAGCAGATCAAGTTTGTCTACTACGGCAAGTTCCCGAAGTGGGTCGGCGGCAAGGACCTGATCCTGCACACGATCGGCTTGATCGGTGTCGACGGCGCGCTCTACTGCTCGATGGAGTTCACCGGTGAGGCGATCTCTGCGCTAGATATGGCCGGCCGGTTCACGATGTGCAACATGGCAATCGAGGCCGGCGGCAAGAACGGCATCATCGCGCCCGACGACAAAACGCTCGATTACGTCAAGCCCAGGGCCACGCGCGACTATAAAGTGTTCGCTAGCGATCCTGATGCGCAGTATAAGCAGGTGATCGAGATCGACGTGAGCAAGCTGGAGCCCATCGTCAGCTTCCCACACCTGCCCTCGAACGCAAAGCCTGTGAGCCAGGCGACGGATGTGAGGATTGACCAGAGCGTCATCGGCTCCTGCACCAACGGCCGTATCGAGGACCTGCGCATCGCGGCGGGCGTCCTCAAGGGCCGCAAGGTTCATCCTGATGTGAGGCTGATTGTGATCCCCGCTACCCAGGAGATTTACCTGCAGTCGATCAAGGAGGGTCTCACGGAGATCTTCGTCGAGGCGGGTGGGGCGGTCTCGACCCCCACCTGCGGGCCCTGCCTGGGCGGTCACATGGGTGTACTCGCCGAGGGAGAGCGATCGATTGCGACTACCAACCGCAATTTCGTCGGCCGGATGGGCCACACGAAATCTGAAGTCTATCTGGCGAGCCCGGCCATCGCCGCGGCATCCGCCGTTCTCGGCCGCATAGGCAGCCCAGATGAGTTAGGGCTCTAAAGAGCCCAAACGCGAAGTCCCGAAAGTCAGAAACCTCGAAATCCCTTTCTGGCTTTCTAGCTTTCGGGATTTCGCGATTGAAAAGAGGTTTTGGTATGATCAAAGGCACCGTCTTCAAGTATGGCAGTAACGTCGATACGGACGTCATTATACCGGCTCGGTATCTTAACACTACCGATCCGAAAGAGCTTGCCTCCCACTGTATGGAGGATATCGACTCTGAGTTCGTGAAGCGCGTCAAGCCGGGCGACATCATCGTGGCCGAGGATAACTTCGGCTGCGGGTCTTCACGCGAGCACGCGCCGATTGCGATCAAGGCTTCGGGCGTCGCGTGCGTGATCGCCAATACATTCGCGCGCATTTTCTATCGCAACTCGCTCAACATCGGCCTGCCTATCCTGGAGTGCCCAGAGGCCGTGGCAGGCATCTCCGCTGGTGACACGGTCGAGGTGGACCTCGAGTCAGGCAAGATCACCAATGTGACCACCGGCAAGTCCTACGAGGCGAAGCCCTTCCCGCCGTTCATGCGCGAACTGATCAACGTCGGCGGCCTCGTGAACTACGCCAAGGCCAAGGTGGGCAGCTAGATGGATCGAACCCACTTCAAGATAGCAGTCCTCCCCGGTGATGGCATTGGCACAGAGATCGTCCCGCAGGGCATCAAAGCCCTCGACGCGACAGCCACGAGACTTGGCTTCACGCTCGAGTACACCCACGGCCTGATCGGCGGAGCCGCAATCGACGCAGTCGGCAAGCCGCTTGCGGATGATACGCTCGAGATGTCTCTGGCCAGCGACGCCGTCTTCTTCGGCGCGGTCGGCGGGCCCAAGTGGGACAGCCTTCAGCCTGTCTCGATGCGTCCGGAGCCGGGCGGGCTATTTGCGTTAAGGAAAGCACTCAAAGCTTATGCAAACTTGCGCCCAGTAGTGGTATTCGAGCCCCTCGCCCCGGCATCAGGCCTGAAGCAGGACAAGGTCGAGGGCGGGCTGGACATCCTGTTCGTTCGCGAACTCACGGGCGGCATCTACTTCGGCCAGCCCAAGGAGCGCCGCGAGGTCAACGGCGAGACGGTGGCAATCGACACCTGTGTCTACAGCGTCAGCGAGATCAGGCGCATCGCGCACGTCGCGTTCAAGCAGGCCCGCCGCCGCCGCGGGACTGTCCACTCAGTTGATAAGGCCAATGTGATGGAGACCTCCCGTCTCTGGCGCGAAGTGGTAACCGAGGTGGGCAAGGAGTATCCCGACGTTACACTCGTGCACATGCTCGCGGACAACTGCGGGATGCAGCTTATCAGGAATCCGAGGCAGTTCGACGTGATCCTCGCGGACAACCTCTTCGGCGATCTCTTGACCGATGAGGCTGCAATGCTCGCCGGCTCGCTCGGTATGCTTCCGTCGGCTAGTGTGGGCGAGACGCACGGCGGCCTGTTCGAGCCCATCCACGGCTCAGCGCCCGACATCGCCGGGAAAGATATCGCCAACCCGATCGCCACGATACTGACCGCCGCTATGCTCCTCCGCTACGCCTGCGACTGCCCCGACGGCGCGGTGATGATCCGTTCCGCCGTCGAATCGATCCTGAATGACGGCTATCGCACGGTCGACATTGCGACCGAGGGCTGCAAGACCGTCTCCTGCAGCGAAATGGGGGACCTGGTAGCGGCAAGGATTCTCGGGAGCTGACTTCTTCGATTGCCGAGTGCTCCCTTTCTGTTTTCGTGATAAGGTTCTCTGGAGAGGAAAGAAGACTGGCATGTCACAAATAGAGATCTACGATACTACCCTCCGCGACGGGATGCAGGGCGAGGGGGTGAGCTTTTCGGATGAAGACAAGCTCAAGATCGCCAAGAAGCTCGACGCGTTCGGGGTCACCTACGTCGAGGGCGGGTGGCCGGGGTCAAACCCGACTGATACCGAATTCTTCCGCCGCGCGAAGGATGTCAAGTTCAAGAACGCCAAGCTGGCCGCCTTTGGCAGCACCCGTCGTGCGAAGTACGCAGCCGCTGATGATCCCCTTACGCAGAAGCTTGCCGAGGCTGGCACTCCGGTTGTTACCATCTTCGGCAAGTGCTGGGACATGCACGTCCGCGACGTGTTTCGGGTAAGCCTCGATCAGAACCTGGAGATGATTCGCGATACGGTCGCTTACCTCGTCAGCCTTGGCAAGCAGGTCATATTTGACGGCGAGCACTTCTTCGACGGCTATCGTGCTGATCCGGTCTACGCATTGGCGGCCCTCAAAGCGGCTGAAGAAGCGGGCGCCAGCAGGCTAGTCCTCTGCGATAGTAACGGCGGTTCGCTGTCGGGCGAGGTGAACTGCATCGTGAGCTCGTTCGTCAAAGACTTCCATGTGCCGATTGGCATCCATGCTCATAATGACTTGGACCTTGCTGTTGCCAACTCGATAGCGGCTGTCGAGGCCGGCGCGACTCAGGTCCAGGGTACGGTCAACGGCTTTGGCGAGCGCTGTGGGAATGCGAATCTCTGCAGCATAATCCCGATCCTCGAGCTCAAAATGGGCCACAAGTGCGTGCCTGACGGCGCGATGGCGAACTTGACACTGCTCTCCCGCTACGTCGACGAAGTGGCGAACCTTGTTCCGAACGATCGCCTGCCGTTTGTTGGTGGCAGCGCCTTTGCCCACAAGGCCGGAGTCCACGCTGACGCGGTCGCCAAGAACCCGCGCACTTACGAGCAGCTAGAGCCTGAGGTCGTGGGCAACGTTCGGCGCATTCTAATCTCGTCCTACGCCGGCGGGAGCAACGTCGTGCACATGGCCAAGCGCCTGGATATCGACATCAACAAGCAGGACCCGCACGTCAAGGACATGCTCGACCAGGTGACGGACATGGAGCGCGATGGGTACTCGTTCGAGGAAGCGGAGGCCAGCTTCGAGCTAGTGATCAAGAAGTCGCTCGGGCTCTACCGCAAGCTCTTTGACCTCAAGGGCTTCCGCGTCATCATCGAGAAGCGCGGCCCGGGCGAGGAATGCATCACCGAGGCTACGCTCAAGATCGCGGTCGATGGGCAGGAGGCATTCACTGTTGCTGAAGGCGATGGTCCTGTCCACGCGCTGGACAATGCCCTGCGTCTTGCGCTGAAGCGGTTCTACAGGAAAGAGTTGGGCAAGATCAAGCTCTCCGACTTCAAGGTCCGCGTTGTAAACAGCCGCGCTGCGACCGCCGCTAAGGTCCGCACGATCATCGAATCGCGCGACTCCGCGGGCTCGTGGAACACGGTCGGCGTCAGCGAGAACATCATCGAGGCAAGCTGGAAAGCTCTTGCGGATAGCGTCGAATACGGCTTGCTGAAGCATCTTGGAGAGAAGTAGCGTTTCTCCTGTCACGAAAGCACGGAAGGGACTCCTGAATCGCGAAATCCCGAAACAGGCGAAACCCCGAAAGGGGTTTCGCGCTTTCGCTCTTTCGGGGCTTTCGCGATTAGCTCCCTTCCCATTTCGCGCTTTCGCCCTTTCGCGTTTTCGCGATTAGGTTCCTTCCGAATGAGAGTTATAGTAGCAGACCAAGCTGGGGTGTGTTTTGGTGTGAAGCGGGCGCTGGACCTTGTTGAGGCTGAGGCCGGCAAGGGCGAGCGGCTGACCACGCTTGGGCCATTGATTCACAACCCCCAGGTAGTCCACCGGTTGGAAGAGCAGGGCGTTCGAGTCGTGCGGGAAGTCAGCGAAGCCGAGGGTGGGGCGATAGTGATGCCGTCTCATGGCGTGCCCAAGTCTGTGCAACTTATGGCGTGTGAACTTGGACTGCGAGTAATCGACGCCACCTGTCCCTTCGTTGCGAACGTCCACAAAGTCGTCCGTCGGCTTGCCTCAAACGGCTATATGGTCGTGGTAGTTGGAGATGCCGGCCACTCGGAGGTCAAAGCCATCCTGAGTGCTGCGGGCGAGGGCGCTATCGTCATCAGTTCAGCCGATCAGGTTGATCGCCAAGAATGGTCAGACAAGAAGATCGGCATCGTCAGCCAGACCACCCAGACCCCGGAGCGCTTTGGCGAGATTGTCGGCCTGATCGCCGCGAGAGCCAAAGAGGTCGTCGCGCACAACACGATCTGCTACGCGACCCACGACCGCCAGTCTGCAGCCCGCGAGCTTGCGCCCCAAGTCGAAGCCATGTTCGTCGTCGGCGGCCGCAACAGCGCCAACACCAACCGCCTGACAGAGATTTGCCAGGAGGCCGGCGTGCCAACCTATCACATCGAGACCGCCGACGAGATCGATGAATCCGCCATCAAGGGCCTGCGAGTTGTCGGCCTCACCGCCGGCGCCTCGACACCGGGGTGGATCATTGATGAGGTGAAGTCGAGGTTGGAGGCGCTAGATTAGTGGACTTCCTGCTTGAGTATGACGAGACGTTGAGTCCCCAGGAAGTCGTTGCCCTGCTGCGGGACGCGGAGAAGCAGATATGGCGCTCGTGCGATAACAGGTTCGAGCGATCGGCTTCCGAATCGGATGCAGCGTTGCTGAGGCAGTTGGCTGTTCACGAGAACCCCGAGATCAGAGCCGCGTCTGTGAAGATCCTGTCGAGTCACGGGCCGGTGACTTGGGAGGATGTAGAGCGCTGGCTGGCTGACGTCAATGCTTGCGTGAGGGACGTGGTGTGGTCGCAGCTGATGTCATCACACAACGCTGTTTCTGATCTGCCCAGAACGGACCCAGAAAGATTCGTGGGTGTGTTTGCCGTCTATGCACGAGCTAGACACAGCGTTCCATCCGAAGCCTGGTACTTCGCGCATGACTATCAGGATTTCGCTGATCTGCTCTGGTCGCATCTTGGTCCATTGCTAGACGAGGGCAATGCCGAACTCAACAGTGACATCATCTGTGGCGTGCTGGAGGACTTCCTTGTGTACCATCGTGTGGAGGTGGACGGTCCCCAAGTGCAATCTTGGATCAGGGGCGACAGTGTTGAGAGGAAGATGGCACTTCTGTCGGTTGTCCAATGGTTCGGGATGAAAGAGCCTTGGCAGAGGGAAATTGCGGAGCAGTTGGCTGACGATTCCTCGGACGTGGTCTCATCAACAGCAAAGAGCTTTCTTGCCGGACAAGGCGTGCCTGATATCCAGTGCCGCAAGTGGGCGTGATGAACAACCACCGCGGCGTCATCTCCTCCGTCACAACCGTCGGCCTCACCGCCGGTGCCTCGACGCCGGGGTGGATTATCGATGAGGTTAGGACGAGGCTGGAGGCGCTGTAAGCAATGGGAGATCTTGCAGTCGAGACCGGTGTGGTGTTGTTCCTGCTGCTGCTGTTGGGCTGGGCAGGTGTTGCGTCATTCCTGAGAATAAGGCGGGCGGCTAAGCTGCTGGGCGTCATAGTGATCGCTGGGCTCGCCCTCTTGTGGTTTGCTGCCTGTGCCCGCAATGCGAGCTTCTTTGGAGAGGTCCAGAACCCCTTTTTGAGCGCTGTGCAGGCGGGAGATGTTAAGACGGCGAAGCGTCTTCTTGAGCAGGGAGCAGATCCGAATCTCGACCAGGAAGGCTTTGTCGCGCTCGTTGCTGCCGCAGATGCGGGGCACGAAGACATGGTTGCGCTTCTGCTGGCGCGCGGCGCGCGAGTAGATCAACGGGACTTCGACCATCGGACCGCCCTCTCTGCTGCTCAAGCAAGAGGTCATACCGAGATCGTGAAGATGCTGAAGAAGGCAGGGGCTGAGGAATGATCCCTAACCACGGCGTCGTCGTCTCTGCCATCACAACCGTCGGCCTCACCGCCGGTGCCTCGACGCCGGGGTGGATCATTGATGAGGTGAAGTCCAGACTGGAGGGGTTGTAGAAGTGGACGGTCTCTATGCCTGAACTCCTGGTGGTACCGTGGTTTGTGTTGTGGCCTATCGTGTTAGTGGGGTGGCTGCGATACGCGCGCAGGCGGAGCTGCTCTACGCTCGTGCGCAGGTCAGGCTTCATCATTCTCTTCCTATTGGCTGCAGTGTTGGAGTACTGGATGGTTGCCCGGATCTGCTTTGAGTGCGACGTACAGGGCCCTTTCGAGTACGCAGTCTGTCACGGGGAGGTGGCCTCAGTTGGGCGTCTGCTCGGTAGAGGCGCTGATCCGAACCGTCCTGAGTACTTGCTC
>CAZFYZ010000013.1:47197-50832 GCA_964523735.1 uncultured bacterium
TGACGCCGAGGTCGTTCGGCTCCTGCTTGCGCACGGGGCCCAAGTCAGCGTCAGAGATCGCTGGAGTCATCTAACCGCACTGGAGGTAGCCCGCAGGAACCGCGACACTGAGATCGTGAAGATGCTTAAGGAAGCAGGGGCAAAGGAATGATTCCCAACCACGGCGGCGTCGTCTCTTTCACCACGATCGTCGGCCTCACCGCCGGCCCTCGACGCCGGGGTGGATCGTTGATGAAGTGACGTCGAGGCTGGAGGGACTGTAGAGGAAGACCGGATGGAGCTTATCGGCATCATGTTGGGAATGGTGTTCTGGCCCTTGCTCATTGCGGCTTGGGTCGTGATCGGTCGCAGGTGCCATTTGCGCAAGTGGGTTCGCGCCACCGGAGCTGTCGTTCTAGTTGCTCTGCCATTGCTCGGTGCACTATCGCTTGCACATTTTGCTTTTGTTGACGAGCCCTTACTGAGGGCCGCAGCGGATGGCGATGCGGTGAGTGTCAAGAGACTGCTGAGGCTTGGGGCTGATCCGAACGCCGAGAACGAGCTTGGAGTCCCGCTGGAGCGAGCTGCCTCGTCAGGGCATGCCAATGTTGTTCGTATACTGCTGGCGCATGGGGCTGATGTCAATGCGAGAGACCCCTACACGGGACACACGGCGCTGAAGTCTGCCCGGATGAATCGCAGGGCTGAAGTCGAAGCCATCTTGCTGAAAGCGGGAGCCACTGAATGAGTAAGCGCGGCGGCGTTATCTCTTCCATCGAAGCCAACTCCATCGCCGAAGACCTTGGCTGGCGGGTGGGGGATGAGATCGTCTCGATCAATGGCCACGAGCTGCACGATGTCATCGACTACCGGTTCTACTCCGCAGACGAGTTTCTGACTGTCACCGTCCGCAGGAGGGGGGAACTGGTTGACTACGAGCTCGAGAAGGACTTTGACCTCCCACTTGGCGTTGAGTTCGAGGAAGTCCTCTTCGACGGCGTTCGGACCTGCGGCGCGCACTGCATCTTCTGCTTCGTCGAGCAGCTCCCCAAGGGCCTGCGCAAGGCGCTGTATCTAAAGGACGACGACTTCAGGCTCTCATTTCTCGACGGCAACTTCATCACGCTCGCGAACCTGTCTGACATTGACATCGACAGGATCATCGAGCAGCGCCTGAGCCCGCTGTATGTTTCGGTCCACACTACAGAGCGGGACCTCCGCGAGAAGATGCTCGGCCGCGAATGCCCCAACATACTGGAGCAGGTCGACAGGCTGGCCGACGGCCGTATCACGCTTCATACACAGGTAGTCCTCTGCAGGGGGATCAACGACGGCGAGCATCTTGACCGCACAGTCGAAGACTTGGCCGCGCGGTATCCCACCGTCCAGTCAATAGCCATCGTGCCTGCGGGAGTGACCGCGCATAGGAAGAATCCGACACCGATTGGCTCGATTGATGCCCAATATTCCGGCCAGATCTTATACAAGACTAGACAATGGCAGAAGAGGTTCCTGTCGGAGCAAGGGACAAGGCTGATCTGGCCGGCCGACGAGTTCTACCTGAACGCCGGTCAGCGCGTCCCGGCAACTAGCACCTACGAGGGCTTCCCGCAGATCGAAAACGGCATCGGCCTCGTCCGCCAGTTCCTCGAGAGCGCCGCCTACGCAAGGCGATTGCTGAAGCCAATCACAAATCACAGATCACGAATCGCAAGTGTCGTGACTGGCCAGCTGGCTGCGCCACTCATTCAGTCCTGGGCCAACGCCCTCCCTGACTGGCTCACGATCCGCGTCCACCCCATCACCAACCGCCTCTTTGGCGAGACAGTCACCGTCACCGGCCTTCTGGCAGGTCAGGACATCATCGATCAGCTCAAAGGCAAGGACCTCAGCGACACACTCTTCATACCATCTGTCTCTCTCAGAGACAACGCCTTCCTGGATGACGTGACAGTGGCCGACGTGCAAGCTGCGTTGGGCGTCAGCGTGATCGTCGTCAACCCACTTCCCCACAGGCTGATCCAAGCCATCCTGTCCCTTCCCTAACCCCAATCCCTGACACCTGACACCCGACACCTGGTCCCCCCGACCACCGCACGCACGAAAGGGGCGAAACCTCTTTCGAAGTCCGCCCCTTATCAGCTAATGTAATAGCCTACTGGATGTCTACCAGCCGCGTCCGCCGCGATCGCCAGCAAAGCCGCGATCGTTCTTCTGCGACTTGCGGACGTCTCGGCACGTCTTGCAGCGAATCGGTTCGCTGAATCCGCGAGACTGGAAGAACTCCTGCTCACCAGCGGTGAACGTGAAGCTCTGCCCACAATCCTTGCAGGTCAGTTCCTTGTCCTGGGCCACTTGCTTACCCCCTTGAAGAATGGTGTTACGTTGACTTTCGCTTCTGTCGTCATGGACTTTTGAACGGGGGTTGCTCTGTTTCTCGTGCACCCAGGGTGAATAACGTTACCTTTTTACCGATTCTGTCAGCCCGGTTCGGGGTGATCGACCGTCCCACCGAACATCAGAAGTCAAGAAGTATTATACCTCACCTTTTGCCATTTCAAAAGGAAAACTCGCTGTAACTGGCAAAAAAGTATACAGGGGAGTGCGTCCAGGGTTACATGGTTGCTCCCAAACAGGGAAATATAACCGTGGAGCTATGTCCGACGAACTCAATGATGTAGAGCGCGGTATCGCCGTGTTCAAAGAGGGCGATCTTCAGCAGGCCCGGGAGTTGCTGGAGGATGCATCGCGCAAGTATCCTGCGAGCTACGAGGCGTTCGTGTACCTCGGCGCCGTCTACGCGTGCCTCGCCAGGCATAACTCCGCGATTGGCGCCCTCAAGCGCGCATCCGAGATCAACCCCGCCTCGCCAAAAGTCCACTACAACCTCGGTCAGGCCTACGAAGCCGCAGGTGTGCCGCGCGAAGCCTGGTTCGAGTACAAGCGCGCGCTGGAGATCGATCCAAACTATGGTCTCGCGCGCGGTGCGCTGGTCTCCCTCAGGAAGCGTCTCCCCAAGCTGCTGAACTCCGGAATAGAGATCGCGGCGTAGCAGCGCCCACGGCGTCGCAGCGCCCGCTACAACCCCAGCCCCCGCACATTGTTGAAGAACTTTGTGACGAAAGGACACCAGCTCAGCCACTTGGCACGAATTCTGCAGAGGTAATGGCTGTAGGATTGACTGCCCAGTGTTTCGGCTGGTTCGCGCCCTGGTTAGACGGGCAGCGTGGCGTGATTTTTCGGGTGGGGTGCCCTGCTCCGGCGCCTCACCGGTCTAGAGCCCGCGAAGTCGGGCCGCTCACTCCAAAGGGCGCGTAGCCGCCACAACACACTGGGGGATCGCCCCGGGTCGAGCAAAACCTCCGCTTGCCCGGGGCGGTTCGCTGTACGGGGCCGTACACGAAAACGGCCCCGCTCTGGCCCGCGGGGCCGCCGTCGGAAAGAAAGGAGAGAAAGGGATGTTCTACTCTCATAGACGAGATTACCCCGCCACTGGTTCCACTAAACCTGCCAAAAACCGGAAACTCTTTTACAGATGAGCGTCACGAAGAGCCTCATGCGCCTCCACGGCAAGCTCAGGCGCCTGCTGCAGGAAGCCATCCACTATCCGTTCAAGCGCCTCCTGGTCTCTGCCCTCAAATCGGAGCGTCACAACC